>CAZHQU010000005.1:0-26943 GCA_964534245.1 uncultured Coprobacillus sp. | reverse complement strand
CTATGAATATGTTTTGCCACATCTCCTTTCATAAATATATTAAAGTGAAATTGGTTTATTTACTTTATTTAAGAGAAAAAAGCCTTAAAGAATTAAAAAAATAAAATGACCTATTGGTGGCCATTTTATAAACTAATTTTAGAATATCGCCTTAACCTTGTTTAAAGCATCCATTCCAGTTTTTTTCATTTTCTTCATTTCTTTTTCAAATGTTGAATTTGAACACATCATTTTATTTGCTAATCCGTATGCACATGCTCCAAGTGCCATATACATTATTGCTTTTTTCAAGATTTTCACCTCACTAATTATTCATTATTAGTATTTGTAAAATCTTATTATTTATTCATCATCAGAGTCTTTTAAATCTATGGATTTTTTGGCATTTACGTTTTCAATTATTTTTTTCACTAGTTTTGTGTTTCTTGAATAGTCTGTGCTGTTTACACTTATTCTAAATGCTTCAAAGTCTCCTAACATGATTAAGTATTTTTTAGCTCTTGTTATTGCTGTATAGTATAATCTTCTTTTTAACATGATGAAGTATTTTTTTGTAAATGGAATTATTGTATTATAAAACTCACTACCTTGAGATTTGTGTATAGATATTGCATATGCTAGTTTTAACTGTTCATATGTGTCTCTATTGTACTCAATTGTTCCTGTTTCGAACATTACATTCATTCCTATGATTTTGTCATTTTCAATCCTAAATGATTCAACAAATCCAATGTCTCCATTCATTATGTTGTCTTCACTTCGGTTTACTAATTGTATTACTTTATCATTTATTCTAAATCTTTGTTTGTTATATACTAACTCTCCATTTTCTTGATATGGATTAAATTCATCTTGTATGATTGTATTAATATTATCTATTCCTAGTTTACCTCTATACATTGGTGCTAGTATTTGGATATCTTTTAATATATTCATATTTTGATTTACTGATTTTTTTACAATTGCTACTAATGTTTTTAGAATTGTATCTTCATCTACCATATGTGTAAATGATCTATCATGTTGTTTTTCCAATATATCAAGAGGTATGTTGCCACTATTCATCTCATGTGCAAGTTTTATTATCGTTGAGTCTTGTGCTTGTCTATGAATTTTATCAAGTCTTATTGTTGGGATTTTTTCTGATCTAATTATGTCTTGTAAGACATCTCCAGGTGATACTGATGGGATTTGGTCCACATCCCCAACAATTATTACTCTCGCATCTACTGGTAGTGCACTAAATAATCTATATGCTAAAACTACATCTACCATTGACATTTCATCGATTATTACTAGTTTTGCATTAACTTGATTGTTTTCATTATAATGGAATCTTTTACCATCATAACCTAAAAATCTATGGATTGTTTGAGCTGGATGTTTTGTGACTTCATTTAGTCTTTTTCCTGCTCTTCCTGTTGGGGCTAGTAATACTACCTCTTCAACAATATTGTTTTTCTTGAATATTTTTTTATATGTTTCTATTATACCTTTTACTATTGTTGTTTTACCGGTTCCTGGTCCACCAGTTATTACCATGATTTTATTAGTGAATGCTTCGAATATTGCTTTCTCTTGCATTGGGCTATATTCGATATTGTTTTCTTCTTTTACTTTATCTATTGATTTTGTTATTTTCTTTTTATCAATATCACTTGTATTGAATATTACTCTTGTTGAGATTAGGGTTGCTAACTTCCCTTCAGCTTCATAGATAAAATAATCATATACATCTTCATCATCAATGATTATCTTTCCATCGTTTCTTAGTGTTATTAATACTTCTTCAAATAAAGTTCTTGGGTAATCTTCACCATCATTGATAAATACTTCTTGGATTTTGTTATATAAAACATCTTTACTTATGTAACAGTTTCCTGTTTCAAATGTAAACATATTAAGATAGAATAATGTACATGCTTTTAGTCTTAATGGTGAATCTTTAGTTATTCCTAAGCTTTGAGCTATTTTATCTGCCTTAACAAAACCTATACCTTCTACTTTTTCTATTAGCAAGTATGGGTTTTTCTTAGCTTCTTCTAGTTCATCTTTTGTAAGAGTTTGAACTATTTTTTGAGCCATTTGCATTGTGAATCCCATTGACATGTAATCAACAATATTTTTCTCTTTTTTCTTGTTTTCAACTAATCCATTATAAATTGTATCTTTTTGAATCTCTGTTAATCCTTCAACTTCATTTAATACGTCTTTATTTTTTCTAATCTTTTCAAAACAACTTTTTCCTAGTTTTTTATATATTCTTTCGCTTATTACTTTACCTATACCTGGAAAATAATCACTTGATAAATAGGCAATTACAGCTTCTAGCGAATCTGTTTTAAGTCTAATATAACTATTTGCTTTTAATTGAATACCATACTTAGACTCAACAAACTCTCCTGTGTATTCTAGCTCCTCACCTTCTACCGGAATTCTATCATAGTAAGATGTTATTGTGAGAATGTTAGAATATAAATAGTCTTTATATTTAGCCATTTCTTTGTTTGAATAATCTATTTTTATTTTACAAACAGCATAGCCATTTTCTTCATTTTTGAATAATATCTTCGAGATAGTTCCTCTTATTACTTCCATTTATATACTCTTTCTAAATTTTATATCAAATTTTATATCTAATTATTTATCTAATTTTATATCTAAATTTTATAATTAATAATATTTAATAATCTAATTATTTTATATATCTTATGTTTATATTAGTATCTACGTTTTTGGTCATTCATAAATACTTCATCAATTGTTGAGCCACCTAACATTTCGTCTCCATCATAGAATACTGCAGCTTGGCCAGGTGTTACGGCTTTAAACATTTGAGGATATTGAATTTCAAATCTTCCATCTTTTAAGTCAATTAATGTTGCTTTAATGTCTTGACTACGATATCTAAATTTTACATTAATTTCTCGTTTATCAAATGGTTCTCCAAGCCAGTTAATGTTACTAACAATACATCTATTTGAATATAGGTATTCGTTGTTTCCACCACGTCCAACTAAAAGTACGTTACGTTTAACATCTTTACCTAACACAAACCATGGATCTCCTTCACCGCCTAAGCCTAGGCCATGTCTTTGTCCGATTGTGTAGTACATAATTCCATCGTGTTCCCCAACAACTTCTCCATCTAATGTTTCCATTTTCCCTTTTTGAGCTGGGAGGTAGTTTTCTAAGAATTCTTTGAAGTTTCTTTCACCGATGAAGCATACACCAGTTGAGTCTTTCTTCTTTGCAACATTTAATCCGTACTCTTCAGCAATCTTCCTTACTTCTTTTTTAGTTAAATCTCCTATTGGAAATAGTGCTTTTTCAAGTTGTTTTTCTGTTAGTTGTGATAAGAAATATGTTTGGTCTTTGTTACTGTCTAATCCTTTAAATATTTTAGTTGGATTATGTGATATTCTAGCGTAATGACCCATTGCGATATAATCATATCCCATTTCCATTGCTTTTTCTAAAAAACATTTAAACTTGATTTCTTTATTACATAAAATATCTGGATTTGGAGTTCTATATGCTTTATATTCATTTAGGAAATATGTAAATACTTTATCCCAGTATTCCATAACAAAGTCTACTCTATGTAGCTTAATTCCTAACTTCTCTGCAACCTCCACAGCATCCATATAATCTACTTCTTGGGGGCAGACAGAATCCATTGTATGAGGGTTGCCTAATACGTCATTATTAAGAAGTGAGTCCCAGTTACGCATGAACATTCCTTCTACTTCATATCCTTGTTTTTGTAAGATTATCACAGCAACAGCAGAATCTACTCCTCCTGATAAACCGACTACTACTTTTTTCTTCATATATATCACCTTTATTATATATTGTTTATATTATCTATATTATCTATATTATCTATATTATCTATATTTTATATCTAGTTATAAAATAAATTCTTTATTTAGTCATAGTGTACTTTTAATTTCTAATATTAAATCTCTTAATGCCATAGCTTGTTCAAAGTTAAGAAGTTTTGCGGCAGCTTTCATTTCTTTTTCTAGTTTAGCTATTACATCTTTCTTTTCCATTGCACTTAAGTTCGACATATCATTTAAATCTAAGTCTACTTTATCTATTGCTTCTACTTGTGTAATTACTAATGAATCAGCAATATCTTTATATATTGTCTTAGGAACAATATTATTTTCCACATTATATTTATGTTGAATTTCTCTTCTTCTATTAGTTTCAGTAATTGCACTATTCATTGAATCTGTTATTTTATCAGCATACATAATTACTTTACCATTAGCATTACGAGCAGCTCTACCAATGATTTGGACTAAAGATGTTGTGCTTCTTAAGAATCCTTCTTTATCAGCATCAAGTATTGAAATTAATGATACTTCCGGTATATCTAATCCTTCACGCAAAAGGTTAATTCCTACTAATACATCATATACACCTTGTCTTAAATCTCGTATTATATCTAAGCGTTCTAATGATTTAATTTCTGAATGTAAATATGCTACTTTTATGTTTAAATCTTTAAGATATTTGGTTAAGTCTTCACTCATTTGAATTGTTAAAGTTAAAACTAACACTCTTTCGTTTTTAGCTTTACGTTCTCTAATTTCTTTGATTAAATCATCAATTTGCCCTTTAATTGGTCTCACTTCAATGACAGGGTCTAAAAGTCCTGTTGGACGAATGATTTGTTCTACTATTTCGCCGTTTTCACGCTCATATTCGCCCGGTGTTGCACTTACAAAAACAACTTGACTAATTGCTTGTTCGAACTCATCGAACGTTAGAGGACGATTATCGAGGGCAGATGGTAATCTAAAGCCATTCTCAACTAAGCTCATTTTACGGGATCTATCCCCATTATACATTGCTCGAACTTGAGGAAGAGTAACATGTGACTCATCAATTACTAGTAAATAATCTTTTCCAAAAAAGTCTAATAACGTATAAGGTTTTTCCCCTGCCTCACGTAAGCTTAAATGACGTGAATAGTTTTCTATACCTGAGCAGTAACCAATTTCTTGTAACATCTCAATATCGTACATTGTTCTTTTTCGAATTCTTTCAGCTTCTAAAAGTAATTTTTCATTTTCAAAATGCTTAACTTGCATTTCCATTTCTTCTTTAATACGACTAATTGCTATTTGCAATTTCTCATTATTCACAGCAAAAAGTGTTGCGGGGTTGATAGTAATAACCTTTTTAGTAAATAAAGTCTTACCACTAACACTTTCTATAATTTTGATTTTCTCAAGTTCATCATCAAAGAACTCAAGTCTTATTGCTTCACCTTTTTCATATGTTGGGAAAATATCAACAGTGTCACCACGCACTCTAAAAGTACCGCGGCTCATATCAAAATCATTTCTCACATATTGCATTTTTATTAAGTTTGCAAATAGGTCATGTCTTGTAATAGTCATACCTTCTTTTAAAACAAGCATACTATCTTTATAATCATTAGGATCACCAATACCATAAATACATGATACACTCGCCACAACAATTACATCATCATATGTTAGAAGGCTACTAACAGCACTATGTCTCATTTGATCTATATCATCATTAATTGATGCATCTTTCTCAATATATAAATCTTTACTAGCAACATATGCTTCAGGTTGATAATAATCATAATAAGAAATAAAATACTCAACATGATTATTTGGAAAAAATGCTTTAAGTTCACTATAAAGCTGACCAGCTAAAGTTTTATTATGAGCAAGTACAATAGTTTTCTTACCAGTATTCTTAATAACATTAGCAATAGTAAATGTTTTACCAGTACCAGTAGCACCTAATAATGTTTGGGCATACACACCATCATTAATACCTTCAGTAAGCTTTCTAATAGCCTCAACTTGATCACCTGCACCTTGAAATTTACTCACTAACTCAAAAGCCATAATCTCCCTCCTTCTAAAAATTTATATATTATGTATCTTATAACTATAGTTACTTATGATATTTAATATTATTAAGTATTGCGAAGGCTCTATAAAGTTGTTCAAGATATATTACTCTCATAAGTTGATGAGGGAAAGTCATCTTTGAAAAACTTAATTTATAGTTACTTCTAGCTTTAACTTCATCACTTAACCCGCAGCTACTGCCAATAACAAATATCATTTTTTTATTATCATACGTATAGTGATTTTCTATTAGTTTAGAAAAATCAACACTACTTAACTCCTTACCTTCAATTTCTAAAGTTATAACATAATCATTATCACTAATATTTTTAAGTATGTTACGTCCTTCTTCAATTAAATCCTTTTTAGTATCATTACTATTAATTTCTTTTATTTCAATAATTTGAAATGAGCAAAGTGGTTTAAGTCTTTTAACATATTCGGAAATTGCATCTTCTAAATACTTTTCTTTTATTTTGCCCACACATATTAATCTAATATTCATCATAAACTCACCAATTTTATGTATCCATAATTTTATATTAACATATATTATACTTCAATGACATCACATGCTATGTGTTGATTAGCAATAATGATTTTACCTTTATAATTATATAGTTTGTTAATAATATCTTCATACAAACATTGCTCACTATTACAATCTTCACTAACATGAGCTAAAATAACATATTTGTTTTTATCAGTCAAAACTTTTGATAAAATCTCATAACATTTATTATTAGATATATGTCCCTCAGTTCCAAGTATTCTTTGAATCAAACGAACTTCACGATTACTATTTAAAAGCATCTCAACATTATGATTTGCTTCAAAAATCAAAACATCTAAATCACTTAAGTACTTCATATATTTTTCAGGGAAAATACCTGTATCAGTAAAATAACCAATCTTTTTATCATCAAAAGAGACAATATAACCAAGTACTTCACTGCAGTCATGACTAAGCTTAAAAGTAGTTATACCAAACTCACCAATTCTGTATCTACTTTCAGGTTCTAAGAATCCTATCTTCACCCCAACAAACTTATCTCTATAGTTTGGTTTCATTCCATTAAATGATTTCTTAGACATATATATATTTGCTTTTGTTTTCTTTTGAACAGTATCTAAATAACCAATATGATCACCATGCTCATGAGTAATAATAATATCTGTAACATTATCTAAATTTAAATCTTTATTTCTTCTCTTCGCATTAGTAAGTGTAATACCCGCATCAATTAGTAATCTAGTATTACCACCTTCAATATATGTCATATTTCCTTTAGATCCACTCGATAAAACACATATCTTCATAAATTCACCTATATATTATTAATATATAAATTATACACTAAAATAGTAAATATTACAATAAAAGCAAAGAAAAAGTTTATAGAGAGTATAATTCTCTATAAACATATAAGTTTGTTTTAATTATTTTTTAATATATTCATCTAAATCCATTTTATGGTTATCTCTTTCTGGATCATTTAATGCTTCATTAAGTAATATTGCAGCTTGCATTTTTGCAAAAGTCTGTTCATATACTTCTACACTCATTAATACCATATCACTATATCCATTTTTAGTAATAACAATGGGTGTTTCACTGTCTTTACAAATTTTTGAAATTTTTGATGTATTCTTAAGCTCATTAATAGGTAAAATTTTTGGTAAAACTTGCATATAAACCTCCTAATTTATTATATTCTTATTATGGTATTATTATACCATAATTTTGTTGCTTTATCAAACAAAAAAAACATTTAGGCCTAAACCTAAATGTTTGTTTTTATTTAAACTATTTGTGAATGAAGATTATCTTACTTCTTCAATATAATCAGCTGTAACAGTGCTTAATAATTCATCAAATGCATATTCTTTATATAATTCTACATATTTAGATATCTTAGCTTTTGTTACGTTAGCGTTATTGCATTCAACGCTATCAACTAATTTATTTAATTCAGTATACTTCATAACAAATGTGAATCCTTCACCAACTAATTCATCAGCGATAGGTTTGAAATAAGTAGTGATTGCTGTTTTTTCTTTTGGATTTAAACCAGCATAATCGCTATTTAAAGTGTATTGACGAATTGCTTGTAAGCTTGGCATATAAGTATATGTCCATGTACCAGCTGCATCGCCTGTACCTTCAGTCTTACTGATATAAGCAATTTCATTGCTTGATAAGTTAACATATACATGGTATCCATAAATAGTTTCTATTGGTTTATCATATACAGTTACTTTATCAATTGATGTTAAATCTTCGTTATTGAATGTATCTTTTTCAGCATCTTTATCCCAAATTTCTTTAACAGCATTATTGAATGCTTCAACCATATTACCTTCTGTAAATGTACCTAAGTTTTCATATTTAACATATAAACCTAATTCTTTATATTTACTTACGCTGATAGTTACATTTCCACCATCACTAGTGATTGATAATGATACTTCTTTTTCGTTGTATTTAGCAGCTTTGTTTAATTGAGGAGCAGCTGTGAATCCATCAACGATTTTTTCTAAACGTTCTTCATAAGTACCTTTAGAATCGTTAACGAATGCTATTACTAATTCAGCTAATTCTTTTGCGGCTGCAGAAACTGTTTCATCCCATTCTGCTGGATCAATCATATTCTTACCATTTATATAATCTTCAACAGATGCATAATGAGAAATTAATAAATGAATACCAGTTGCACTGAATTTAGCTTTTTGTTCTTCTTCCATCTTACCATAGATAAATTTCCATAAGTCAGATGCTTCAGCAGCAGCTTCTTCCATTGCGAATGTTTTTGAATCAACTGTTTCAACGATATAGTTGATACCTTTAGAATATTCAGCTTCTAATGTTTCAATTAAGAACGCTAATACTAATTCTTCTTCATTTGAAGCATTGTATAATGATTTAATGAATAAATCCCAACTCATATCTGCTGGATCATATCCATAATCAATATATGTTCCATTTTCAAAGTTTGTTTTTTCAGATTCGATTAATTCTTCGATTTCTTCTTTCTTGTCTTCATCAGTCCATTTGCCTAAAGTTACATCATAATATTTATTAAATTCAGTATTAGTTAATAATCTCTTTTCTGATAATTTATCTAATGCAGCAGCAACACCTTGGAATTCAACTAATGCTTCAAATAAATCGTTTGCTGTGATTTCATTACCAGCGAATTTAGCTACAACATTTGCACTTTCTTCTTTAGTAGTTTCATGAGTAATACCATAAGTACTTACAGTTTTAACGTATGCACTTTCTAAAACTGAATCATAGATTACGATTTCATTTTCAGCATGTAATTTAGAAATAGCAGTTGTAACATAATTACTAGTTAATGCATCTTGAGTTAAAGCTTCTTCATAGTTAGCTCTTTGAGCATCTTTTTCTTCCTGAGTTAAATCAGCATATGCAGTAACAACTTTTTCAGAAAGTTTTAATACATAAACATATTCACTACCAGAAGTAATGGCTACAGCTTTTGGTGTATACCATTTTGGTGTTTCATTTTTGCTATCAACACTATAAGATTCCATTGAATCTTTTAATCTAGCTAATACGGAAGTATCTAATTCAGTAGTCTTGAATAAGAATTCTTCACTTTCAGCGTTTAATTCTTCATCTAATCTATAACCATATAAAGCAGTATAAATTTCAACAAATTTGTTATAAACTTCGATTGCTGTTAAAACTGTACCATTTGATGTCCAAACACCATCTTTAACTTCGATACCGAATTGGTTTAATGCGATTTCAGCTTGACGTTTAGAAGTGAATGGGAGAATGATTGCTGAGTAAGTAGTATAGTTATCTCCAGCATATTTTGTAGATACTTTTGTATCTGTGAAGTATGGAGCAGTTACTGGAGCTTCAGTTTCAGCTTTTTCTTCATCAGTTAATGCATCATATTCAGCTAATTTCTCTTCTTTTTCTTCGTCAGTTAGTTTAACCCATTCTGCATATTTTTCATTATGGGCTTTAATTTCTTCTTTTAATTTATCTAAAGCATAGGCTTTTCTAGCTAACGATAATTTATAATCATTTTTAATAGCTTCATCATAAATAGTTTCTGCTTCGATGTTGTTTGATACAAAGTAATCATTTAAGAATACTTTTTCTAAATCAGCTTTTTCTTCTTCAGTTAAATCTTCTTCATCACCATAAACAGCTTCATCAATAGCTTCTTTAATTTCTTCTTCAGTTACTTTTGCTAAATAACCATTTTCAGTTAATAAAACTTTGTCAATCATTGACACTAATACAGAAGTACCATATTGAGTTTTTAAATAACTGTATAATTCTTCATTAGTTACTTTGTAAGTAACTCCATTTTCTTTAATTGAAATAAATGTTTCAGAGCCATTAGTTAAAGAAGGATTAGTTTTGTCAGTGTCTTGACATCCTACTAATACTAATGCTAAAGCAAATGTTAGTATTAATGCAAATAATTTTCTCATTGCTAACTCCCTCCTTACTCAGCTTCTTTAGGTGCAACAACAAATTTTTGTTCGTCGCCCTTTTCTAATAATGTTAATGTACTTTCGTAAACGCTATCTAAGTTAACATCTAAGATTTCTTTAATATCTTCAATCTTAACATCAGATGGTGTAGAGATTGTACCAGATTCTAATAATTTAACAATATCTTTTTGTTGTAATAATGATCCAAATGTTGTACCCATAACTTGACCAGCTAATGTGCTATAATATGTAGTTAATGCAGTACTTAAGTCAGTTGTTACATATTCAGTGTATTCTTCAATTAAAGCATTTAATGCTTCGATATCTTCTTCGCTCATATCAGTTTGATCAACAGCTTTTAATGCAGTTAACATGATATTAGCTCTAATTTCAAATAATGTTGGAAGAGTTCTTTCTTCAGTCTTAATTGTTTCTTCATCATCAACAGTTTCTTTTACAACGTTACCATTTTCATCAACAACAACACCTTTGTAAGTAGTTGGTTTTGAACTTGATAAGTTAACATATAAATGATAACCAAATTCAGTAACGATATCTTCTGTTAATTCATTTTCAGCCATATATTCTTCACTGATTCCTTCTGGATAAACAGTGATTCTGTTATATTCTTTATCAGCCATATCTTGTTCCCAAACAGCACGTGCAGCTTTTTCGAATGGTTCTACCATTGTACCATTAGAGAATGATCCTAAACTTTGATATGCAACTGTCAATCCTAATGATTTGTATTTAGCAACATTGATTTCAACATCAGCAGCTTTTAATACATATTCAACTTCTTTACCATTAGAATCAATAACTTTAACTACGTTTCCATCTTCATCTAAAACTTCATATGGAGCAGCTTCAAATGCATCAGCTACAGCTTGAAGTTTAGTAGCATATGTACCTTCAGCACTATTTAAATAAGCTTTAACTTCTTTAATTAATGCTTTAGCTCCTTCAACTTGTTCTGCAGTCCATTTTTCAGGGTTAACTTGAGAAACAGTTGTTTCTGATTCAGATGAAGCAGCATCATTTACAGTTTCATAAACACTTACTAATAAGTGAATACCATTAACTGTGAATTCTTTTTCTAATGCCTCATTCATTTTTTCTTCAATATATTTCCATAAATCTGAATCTAATGCTTCTTTATAATCAACTAAGAAGCTAATGTCTTTACCTTCACCATCAGTTAAGAATGCATCAGAAATTAATTCTAAGTAATCTGCACTGATTTGGCTATATAAGTTAATCATAGCTAACTCTTGAGGATCATCTGCACCATAAATGCTTGAAATAAATTCTTCCCAAGAAGTATCAGCTGGATCATATCCATAAGATGAATAGTAACCAGATAAATAATATAATCTTTCGTTTTCAATACTATCGATAATGTTTTGACGAACTTCTTCACCTTCTTCGCCAAGCCATTCTTTAGTTTCATAATTGTAATATTTATTGAATTCTAAAGTTTGCATTAATCTTTGATATGATAATTCGCTAATTAATGTTGCAACACCAGAAGTCTTATCCATTTCTATAAATAAATCTTCAGTTGTGATTTCTCCACCTGTGTAACTAGCTACAACGTTTGTTCCTTTTTTCTTAGATGAAGAATATTTAACATCTTCATAATCTTCTACTAGTGCTTTATAATCTTTTTCTAATTTTGGATCATATACTTTGAATTCATATTCAGCTCTTAATTCAGCCATCTTTTCTTCAATGTATGCGCTAGTTAATTTTTCTTCAGTTAACTTTTCGATAATTTCATCTTTAACATCTGCTAATTGAGGAGCAGCTTCTTCTTTAATCTTTAATAAATAATAATAAACATTTGTACCAGAAACTGTAGAAGCAGAATACCATTTTTTACTACTTACGCTTGTGTTTTCGCTTGCTTCAGTATCACCAACTTTATAAGGAACAAATGCTACATAATTGTTCTTAAATTGACTTGGTAATTTGCTATCATAGTTCTTTAGTTCATCAGCATCATAATATAATTTGCTGTCTTTATTATCAGTATTGAAGATATATGCTTCATTATCAAATTCTTCAATTGCTTTAATTAATTTATCAATAAGAATAGTTGGATCATCAGAAGTTTCATCATTAGTTTCGCCATTTAGAGAATTCTTTAAACCATCAACAATTGTTTGTACAGATGCAACTGGAACATCATAAACTAACATTGCTTTAATCGCATCAATTTTAGTTTGAACAGTGGCAATTTTTTCTAAAGCAGTTGTCTTGGCTGTTTCAGCTAATTCATCGCTACCTTCAGGTGTAACTAATACCTTAATTTCAGTTAATAAAGGTTTGATTTCTTCTAATAAACTAGAACAATCAATAACAGCATAATCACATGCACCATCAAATTCGTATGCAGTCTTATCACTATTTAAAGTAGCTGTTCCTTTAACAAATTCTTCACCTTTATAACCATAAACAACTTCATATAATTTAACGATTGTCTTAACGATTTCTTGAGGTGTTAACATTTCACCATATTCAACTTCATAAGCACCAGAACCAATATTAATTTCTTTTAATGTAATGTGATGCCATTTACTATCGTTAACACCAACACCTAATTGTTGTAATGTTAATTCAGCTTGTTCAGAAGACTTGAATGGAACTACTAAACCATAATATGATTTACTGTAGTTGTCTTCATAGTATTCGTCAATTGCATCTTCATCAATGTATAAATCATTGTCTTCATCTTTTACAGCTTCTTGAAGTTTGCTCATAGCATATAATTCTTTAGCAAGAACTAAACGATAGTGAGCTTTAATATCTGCATCAGTCTTATATCCATAACCTGTTAACATACTCTTCTTGAATGTATCTTCAAGATCTTTCTTTTCATCAGCAGTTAATTCTTCTGGATCTACATCAGTTCCATAAGTTGCTTCTTGAATTTCTTTTGCGATATCTTCATCGCTTACAGAGTCATAGAAAGACTTACCGTCTTTATATTCCGCAGTGTCTAAAATTGCGATATTAGATCTAGTAATAATCATACTTAAACCAATACCGTTCTTTAACTCGTTATACATTTCTTGACGAGTTAATTTAAATGTGTAGCTTTTGCCACCAACGTTATCCTTAACTTCAACATAAGTTCCTTCAGGATTGTCTAAGCTCGGATAAACTTGTGATCCAGCAGATACAGCGTTCACAACTACAGCAATTACTATAATTAAAACAACTGATAATAATACTGGAAATACTTTTTTGAAAATCGATGAACCATTCATAAAAATCATTCTCCTTAACTATTTTTTTCATCTAAATTATCATCTATAATTTATAAAAGTAATTTACGAAAGTGAGCATATATATTACTGATTCACAATAAAATATATAGATAAATCTTGAATATTAAAATATTACAAGAGGCACTAGCCCACTTTATCAATATAACATTAATATTATATCACTTTTCAATCAAAAAGTAAACCTTTTTTTTCTTTTAGTATGTATCTTTTATTTAAATTTTAACTAAACCAATAGATTTTTGTGATTTTTTACTAATTCAAATTTAAGAATTCTTTAATAATTTATTTCTAAAAATTAAGTTTTAGCTTATTCAAATCAATTTATCTAGCTTAAATATTGTAAAACTAACTTTCTTATTATTAAATTATAGATAATAAAAAAGACAAAGGACTTCTGTTTCCAGAAGCCCTTTGCTTTGATAATAGTAGGAAATAAGAAAGAGAGGGTCTACTAACTAGGGGGTTTAGTAGACGATATCATATGACGTCCTTCACAGGACATACTTATTGTACTATAATAAAGTAGTTTTGTAAAGGTTTAGTTACCCAAGTTGCACTTTTTCGACAATATCTTGCATTAAATTATATATTCGCTTTAATCAATTTTTGGTTTATAGAATGGTCGTTTTTCAAAAGCAAATACTGGTTCAGTATATTCACCTTCTTGACATTCTTCGATAAACTTTTCTAGAGACGCTAATCTAGAATCAGCATAATCTAGTAAGAATATTAAAGCTGCTTCAGGAATTGTTGGTTCCTTTGGTGACCCATATTCTAATTTACCATGATGAGATAAAATTATATGTTCTAAAGCTAATGCTTCATCAGTATCTGTATAACCTAGTTCTTCACAAACACTATGTATCATTGTTAATCCCATAGGAATGTGTCCTAATAGGTTACCTTCTTTTGTGTAGCTAGTTCCGCGGCTACCACTTAGTTCTTTAACTTTACCAATATCATGTAAAATGATTCCCGAATATACTAAGTCACTATTTAAGTAAGTGTATTGTTTTAAATAAGCATCTGATAATACTAACATCGAATAAGCATGATATGCTAATCCACTTATGTAATTATGATGAATTGTTACAGCTGCTGGGTATTCAAAATAATCATTAACATATTTCTTTAATGTTTTTAAAACTATTGTTTTAAGTTTTTCATTTTTAATACGATTAATATATCCAGATATTTTTGTTTGCAACTCGTTTTTTGATAAAGGAGCATATTCAAAGAAAGTATCAAAGTCCACTTCATCTTCTAATGCTAATTTAAAGTCATTAATGTTTAATTGTTTTTTTCCTTGATAATCCTTTATAACACCTTCACAGATATATACTTTTCCATTTTCTAATAATTCTTTTTTCTCTTGTGGTAAATTCCAAATTTTTACATTAATCAAATCTACTGAATCAAACCCAACAATACTTGCATAGTCTGCGTTTGCTGTAGTTTTCTTTATTTGAACATTTTGAAACTTTAAAGCCATTATAACCTTATCGCCTATATTGCATTCACTTATTTTTACCATACTTACTCCTTAAGTTTCTTATATTTTTCAGTTTCAATTAAACTTTCATAATATAAACTATAAATAATTTTTTTAACATTTTCTCTTCTAAATGTTTCGAAGTCATTTAATATTCCTGTAGCATTAATCTTTCGCTCAATCTCATCATTAAGTTCTCTTCTAAGTGCTTCATTTTCCATTCTATCAAGTTTATTTTGTAACTCAATTTGACGTTTTTGCATTTCTTCCAAAATACTTTGTTCAGGACTTTTATTATTTCCTAAACTAATATTTTCTTTACTTACTTCAATAGGTCTTACTACATCCGTATCTTTTACTACATCCGTATCTTTTACAACATCCGTATCTTTTACAACATCCGTATCTTTTACAACGTTTCTATCTTTTAACGGATCAGTAATATTCATTAGTTCAGCATTAACATCTCTAATAATGCTTTGAACTTTCTTAGTAACTACATCTTTTAATGTTTCTAAATTGTTTTTAATTTTCTTTTCTAATACTAGATTTACTAGTTCATCAATAAGGATTGTAATATCGCTATCACTTAACATCGGAAACATTATTTTAATTTCTTCACGTTTAATCTTTAATTCTTTAACAGATTTTATAATTAAATTATTATAATCTCGCTTAATTGTTCTATGTTTATTTTTACTTCTTCCTAACAAATAATTGATTTTATTTGCCATTAAGCATTTATCTAATCCAAAATTATATAATGTGTTAACACTAAAATCACATTTTGGATTTTTAATTGCCATTTCAACAAATTGTTGGAAATCCATTTCATTCTTTAATACTTTTCCAACAAAAGGTTCATATTTTTTATCATAAACCATACCCATACCAAAGAAAATATATGGATCTTCTTTTCTGTATGATAATGCTCCTCTTTTTATTGCAAACTTAAATAATGGAATACATTTATATATTTTAGTCTTATATAAATGCTTTAAAGCGTCTTTAGCATTATCTCCATCAATTATTAATTTTAAATATGAAGTTATAACATCTAAATCTAATTTTTTAATAAATCTTCTTTTAGATTTTAACGCTTTAACTACTCTTTTTTCTAATTTGTATCCTGTTTGACTGACAAGTTTTATTACATCTAACATTTTAGAAGGGGTGTCTTTAAAAATTTCTCCAGGATTATAAAATATCGAGTTAAGCCTCTTCTTATATATATCATCTCTTGAAGAAAACATATCATAAATAATACCATTATAATTCATTGCCATTGCATATATCGTATAATCACTTTGACAAATTGCATTCATAATGTTTCTTGAATATTTAGATTTTGACTTTGTTTTAGCAAGTCTATATTTATCAATAACTAAATTATCACAAATAACAATGTAGTTATAACCAAAATATCCTAATGTAAATTTCTTCTTCCCTATCTTTTTAATTTTAAATGCGGAGAACTCTTCAATGAATTTAGTTTCAGATAAGGTCATATAAATATACATATTATTAATTTTCTTACCATTTATTAATTTATAAATAGATTCACCGATAATAAATGCCTCACCACCAGAAGCTTGTGTTCTTTTTAATATTTCTTTTGCTTTCGTTATAAGCTCTTGATTTTGATTCATTTTTTATCACCACACTTTGCTAATATTATATATTATTTTAATATTTTTTGCTATACCTTTTATAAATTTTTCAATAATAATATTTTTGCTAAAAATAATTAATTATTTCTTTTATTTTTTTTCAATTTGGTTTATAATTAGTATGGAGAATAATTATGATTACAATTAATAAGACTTATGTAGAAGAACAAACAATAAATAAGAGCGTATTTATTTGTACTCTTATTCCAATCAAATCAAATGAGGAAGCAGTCGAAGAGTTAAATAAATTACGAAAAAAATACTATGATGCTACGCATAACTGTTATGCTTATATCTTTGGCGATAACGGTGAATATGCAAGATGTAGTGATGATGGTGAACCAAGTCAAACTGCTGGCGTTGTAATTTTAGATGTTTTAAAGAAAAATGAATTAACAAATTGCTTGGCTGTTGTAACTAGATATTTTGGTGGCATAAAGCTTGGAGCATCTGGATTAGTTAGAGCATATTCTTCAACAACTGGGTTATGTGTTAAAACTATTGAACCTTTAACTTTACAGATATGTGCTTTATTCACAATTACAATAAGTTATAATAATTATAATCGTATTCTTAAAACTGTTGAAAAATATGAAGAAAAAGAAAAAGAGTTTTTAGAAAACATTAAGATTACATATTTAATACCTTATGATGATGCCGATTCTTTATCAAAAAAATTAATCGAACAAACTAAGGGACAAATTGCAATTGACGTTTCTAAACCATATTCTTTATTCTTATAACTAACTTTATATAACTAAATTATTCATTAATTATTTCCTAGGAGGTGAAACTTGTGTCCGTATTACTTTGTGATAATATTTCTAAAAAGAAAACAGATGATAACTTAATTAGTGGATTCAGTTTCAACTTTTTAGACAAAAAGATTTATGGAATTATTGGGAAAACTAATTCCGGCAAAAACTTACTTTTAGATTTATTAAACGCAAAAACAAAACCATCATCTGGAAATATATGGGTTGATGGCGAAAAACTTAAACCTTTCAGCAAAATGAAAAATAGAGTTTGTTACATTAAGAAAAACACTTATTTCCCAGGAATTTTCCAAGTTAAAACTATATTAAGACTTATGAAATTAAAATTCCCTAAATGGGATAATTACTATGCGTATACTTTATGTAAATACTTTCATATTAACCTAAATTCATTATACGGATTTCTTCCAGTTAACAAAAAAAGAATATTACTAAGTATATGTTCATTAGCATCACTTGCTAATATTACGCTATTTGATGATGCTTTGCATGACGTAGACGTTAAAGACAGAAACGACTTCTTCAATTTCTTATATGAACATCACCAAAGATACCCTAGAACATTAATTATTACAACTGATCATATTGATGAAATTACCTATTTATTTGATAAAGTGTTATTCTTAGACAAAGGTAAATTATTTAAGTATTTCACTACAACTGAGCTTTCACAAAACTTCCGTTATTTAACTGGGAAAAGTGAGGTTTTAAAATCATTAATTAGTGGAATTAAAATAATTGGCGCTGAAGAACGCGATGGTATTCTTACTGTATGCATTAGAAAGAAACTTACGAAAGACGATAGACGTAAATTCCAAAAGTATTTAATTGAAATATCTGAAGTTCCAATTCAAAAAGTATTCATTTACTTATTAAATCTAAGAGAACATAAAAATAAATATAATATATTATAAATAATAGTAATTATATAAAAAAATTAAGGAAGATTTTAATATCTTCCTTTTATTATTTCATTATTCATTTTCTAAAAGTTCTTCTGGATCTACATATGTTCCATTTACAGACACTCTAAAATGTAAATGATTACTTGCTAGAACATCATATTGAGACATTCCACTTGTAGCAATTACATCACCTTGAGTAACCTCATCACCAACTGAAACTTTAATGTTTGATACACTTATATATTCTGATTTGACATTTTCACCATGATCAATAACTATTACATTTCCATATAGTGGAGATTCTTGTATGTCAGTTACTACACCACTTAATGTTGCTAAAACATCAAATTCACTATCGTTTTCTTGTTTATAGGTTACCCCTTTACTCATTTGATATGTTGATCCTACTTGGATTAAAGACATCTCTTGAGTTGCTGTGTCATCATCTAATGAATAGAAATATCTAATCATACTACATGATAATGGGTCACATGGAGCTTTGTATTTTTCAGGTTCAGGAGTTTCTGGCGTATTGTTATTATTCTCATTATTGTTATTATTATTATTATTATTTTCACCATTATCTGGTTCTTCTGGCGTTTCACTATTATCAGTTACATAGATTGAAACAATAAAGATACCAAATACTAATAATAACATACTAATAAAAATTCCTTTTTGAACCTTTTCATTACTAAATGCATTTAATATTTTTTTCATTTCTTTATCACCTCATATTTATTATGAACTAGTGATAATTATTTTATTCAAAAATATTCATTTAATTTAATTTTGATATTAATTCTAATATGTGACCAAATCCAAATGATATTGCGAAAGCAACTCCTGCTGATACAAATGTTATTATTATTTTTATTTGACTTGTCTTGTTCGCTTTAAAAAGCTTAGAGAAATCTAACGCTTGCATTGCATAGAACATTAACATAAATACAAATATAAATATAACAACTTCCCATAATAACAAATATCCATCTGTCATTATTTTGTACCGAATAATCTGTCCCCACAATCTCCTAAACCTGGAACGATGTATCCATTTTCGTTTAGTTTATCATCTAGTGCAGCTAAGTAGATATCTAAATCAGGATGTTTTTCTTGTACTTTCTTTACACCTTCTGGAGCACCTACTAAACCAACATATCTAATGTCTTTTGCACCAGTTCTCTTAACAACATCAACAGCATGACATACACTTCCTCCAGTTGCTAACATTGGGTCAACTACTAATACTAATGCATCTTTAATATTAGATGGGAACTTTACATAATATTCTTCAGGTTGTAATGTTTCTTCATTTCTGAATAAACCAACATGTCCTACTTTTGCTGTAGGGATTAGTTTTCTTATTCCATCAACCATACCTAATCCAGCTCTTAGGATTGGTACAATTACAACTGGTTTAGCAACTTTGAAACATTTAGCGACACCACATGGTGTTTGAACATCACATGCGGCAACAGGAAAATCTCTTGTTACTTCATAAGCCATTAACATTCCTACTTCTTGTACTAATTCATAAAAGTCTTTTGTTCCTGTTTCACCATCTCTAATAATAGATAACTTATGATGAATTAAAGGATGATTAAATACTACTAATTTTCCTTCCATTTTTTTGTCTCCTTATTATATATTTTACTTTGTTTTTTTCTTATCTTTATTTCATGTATATTATCTTTATTTTATATATCTAATGTTACTTACTAATTAATCTTGTTCAAACATATTTACACGACGTTCATGTCTTCCACCACTGAATGGTGTAGATGTAAATATTTCAATGTATTTCATTGCTTCGTCTATTGTTGTGTATTTTTTACCCATGCATAATACATTACAGTTATTATGTTCTCTGCTCATTTGTGCCATATCTTCGTTTAGTGCTAATACTGCTCTTGCACCTTTAACCTTATTTGCTTGTACGCACATACCAACTCCAGTTGTACATACTAAAATACCAAAATCTACTTCACCATTTGCTACTTTCTTAGCAACGCTTTTAGCAAACATAGGATAGTCAACACTATCTACACTATTGCACCCACAATCAACTAAATCCACTGACTTATTTAGTAATTCTTTTACTACTTTTTCTTTTAATTCAAATCCGCCATGATCACAACCAATTGCAATTTTCATAAGTTTGTCTCCTTGTATAATATCTATTTTATTTAGTATATCACAATTACTTTAATTTTTCAATTAAAGTTATTAAATATAAAGCTATTTATTTTATTTTGTGTTATTTATTTGTTTTTATTAATATTATTTAATGGTGATATTATTTGAAAACTATTCATAAACGAATGATTATGATTATATTTATATTCTTAGTACTATTTATTACATTACTTGCTAAAGTTGGTTATGTTGTATTTACCAAAGGTGAAGAATATATTGAAAGAGCATATGACTTATGGACAAGAAATATTCCTGTAAGTTATAAGCGTGGTAAAATTTTAGATTGTAATGGAAAACTTATTGTTGGGAATACTATATCTCCTTCCCTTGCTATTATTCCTAAGCAAGTTGAAGATAAGGAATATACTATAAATTTTTTATCAACTGTTTTAAATGTTTCTAAGGATAAGTTAGAACCTCACTTTAATAAAAATGTTTCAGTTGAACTAATTAAACCTGAAGGAAAGAATATTGATTTAGAAAAAGCTAAAATAATTATTTCTAAGGGGCTAAAAGGAGTATATATATCTGGCGATGTTGTAAGATACTATCCATATGGTAATACTCTTTCTCATGTGTTAGGAATTGTGGGTTCTGATAATCAGGGACTAACTGGTCTTGAGTTTGTTTACGATAGTTTACTCAAAGGTGAAAAAGGAAGTATCAATATTTTTACTGATGCTCACGGTATGAAAATAGAAAATCTTGATAATTTAGATGATTCATATACATCTAGTTCAGGTGGTGTAGATATCTATTTAACAATAAATATCGATGTACAGTTAGCATTAGAATCAGTATTAGACAATGCTGTTAGTTTATATGATAGTGAAGAGACTTTAGGATTAATGATGGACCCGAAAACATCCCAAATTATTGCAATCGCATCTAGACCTAACTTTGACCTTACCGATTACCAAAACTATTCACAAGAAATCTATAATAGAAACTTACCAATATGGATGACTTATGAATATGGTTCTACATTTAAGTTTGTTACCTATACTGCTGGTTTAGAAGAGAATGCATTTAATACAAATGAACATTTCTACTGTAGTGGGTTTAGGGTTGTTGATGGGACTAGAATAAGAGACTGGAAAGCTGGCGGTCATGGAGATGAATCATTCTATGAAGTTATGCAAAATTCATGCAATCCTGGATTTATGGAAATAGGTTTAAGGCTTGGAAAAGAAAAGTTATTCGAATATATCAAAGCTTATGGATTTGGCGATTACACTGGAGTAGATTTACTAGGTGAAGCAAAAGGTATTTTATTTGATTTAGATAGAGTAGGAAACGTTGAACTAGCCACAAGTTCATTTGGGCAAGGAAACTCTGGTACCGCTATTCAGCTTGTTAATGCTGCTTGTGCTGCTGTTAATAATGGTAATTTAAATACTCCTTATATTGTGAAAGGAATTGGAACTCAAGGAACAATTCTATATGAAACAGAAACACATTTTGTTAGAAAAGTAATATCTGATGAAACAAGCGCTACTGTAAGAACAGCTTTAGAAAGAGTTGTATCATTAGGCACTGCAAGATCAGCATATGTTGAAGGATACAGAGTCGGAGGTAAAACTGGTACCGCCCAAATACCTGTTAATGGTGTATATTTAGAAAACACATATATATTATCATTTTTAGGAATTGCTCCTATGAATGATCCAAGTGTTACTTGTTATATAGCAATTAAAGCTCCAAAAACATATGTGCAATATGGAGGAGTGGTTGTGGCGCCACTTGTTAGAGATGTTCTAACCCAATCATTTTCTATACTTGGCATTGATAAACAAGAAGGAGGAATTCCAATTGATTCTAGGTGGTATGTTGATAACTTCTACTATACAGTAGAAAACTATATAGGGAAATCTAGAAAATCTGTTTTATCTCATCCCTATTATAAAATAAAGATTATTGGTTCTGGAGATACAATTGTCGAACAAAGTCCATCAAGTGGAGAACGAATTATTCAAGGTAGTTATGTTTACTTATACACAAACTAAAAGAGGCCTAATTGGCCTCTTTATTATATAATCTTAAACTATATAAATTTTGCTTTTAGTCTTTGATATTCTTCTGATTTGATGAATTCTTGTAATTCATTATCTTCTTCTAAATAGTTAATAATTTTATTATTAATCATTGTAGAAGCTAACAAGCAATCATAAGCATTTTTAAAATCATTGTTTAATGCATGAACACAACCTAAGTTATACCAAAGTGACGCATCAGTCTTTAAGTATTTTAATCCTTCTAAATAGTATGATTTAGCTTTTGTATAATCTTTTAAGTCTTTATAGATAATCCCTAAATTATAATAAACATATGGATAAGGTTCATCTCGTTCGATTTCTTCTAAATAATATTTTAAAGCTAAGTCAATTCTTTCTAATTTAGAATAGATTACACCCAAGTTATAACATACATAACTTTCTACTTTGTTTGAGTTGTATGCTTTTAACGAATGTTCTAAAGCTTTATCTAATAAATTATTCTTTTCATAAATTGAACCTAGATTTAAGTTTGAGAAATAATGATTTTCATCTAGTTCCAGTGCATTTTGATAGTAACTTATTGCATTTTCTAATAAGTCTTCATTCTCATCAGCAAGTTCATCATATAGCAAACCTATTTTGAAGTAGACTTCTGGATCATCATTTCCTTTTTCAATAGAAAGTTTAAACCAATTAATAGCATCTTCTTTTTCTCCTATATGGTCATAATATAAGCCTTTGTAAAAGTAACCTGCACAGTCTTCTTTATCTAGATTTATTACAAAATCAATTATTTGAATTGCTTTATATTCATTACCTAACTCTAAATAACAGATAGCTTCATCAAGCATGTCATATGAATTCATACTTATTTTAAATGCTTCTTCATAGTAATCTATTGCATTTTCCCATTCCTGATTACTACCATATTCTCTAGCTTTTTGTATTAGTTCATTGTATTTAATATTCATAATTATTTATGTATTTTTATTAAACTTATTTTGATTATACTGGCATAGGCACTAAGTATAAAATTGCTACTAACAAGTTATTTAACATATGAACTCCATATGAAACAAATAGATTGTTTTTAGAATAGTGATAACTTAATGTAATTGGAATTGCCATAGCAGCATATTGGAACACATATATTATATTTTCAGCGTCTGATACATGTATTAATGCAAATATAGCTACCGATATAACTATTGCATATATTGGTTTTAACTTAAATGAATGTTCTACTGTATCAAAGATTAGTTTACGATATAATACTTCTTCAACAAATGGTCCTACTATTACTATAGTAATGAAAAATAGGAATTTACTATCATTATCCATCATTAATGCAAGTAAACTTTCATTATCACTTTGACCGCCAATTTCTAATATAGCATATATATTAGAGATTAAAATTGTTGCTCCAAGAAGTATTCCAAACCATATGCCACATTTTTTTATGTTCTCATTAAGATCTTTTCCAAATTCTTTACCATCTCTTATGAAATCTTTTATTAAGAAGATTGCAAAGAAGACTAGTAAAGGAATATAAGCAAAGAATTGAATTAATACATTTGCATATTTGCCAATTTCTAAATATTCAGGATTATTAGTAAAATATTCTTGAACAACTTGAGATATGACTTCTCCACTTTCTGTTAATCCATCATTATAATAGTTTGAAAAATAATATATTATCTCATAGAATGATTCAAATTCCATTCCTTTCCCAGAAATCAAATATGCCATAAATATGCCAAAGAATGATCCTACTAGAAATAGAATTAATCCACCTATTAGAATGAAAAGATATTTAAAATCTTTTAAAAACTTCATACTTATCTTCCCACTCTATCATTATAATCTTTTTAATGTTTTAATTTCATCTTTAATCATTTCAACAAATTCTTCTACAGAAACATTAACTTGTTCAGTCTTACCATAGCGACGATATGTTAATCTATTGTCTTTAACTTCATTGTCACCAACAACTAATTGATAAGGAATCTTCTTAGTTTGAGCTTCACGAATCTTATAACCTAATTTTTCTTCACGGTCATCTACTTCTACTCTAATATCTTCTTTTAATAATAATTCTTTAACTTTCTCAACGAATTCTAAATGATAATTATTATTAACTGGAATTAATTTAACTTGAACTGGAGCAAGCCATGTTGGGAATGCACCACCAAAGTGTTCAGTAATTACACCAATGAATCTTTCGATTGATCCACATAAAGCTCTATGTAACATAATTGGACGAACTTTTTCATTGTTTTGATCAATATATGTTAAGTCAAAACGTTCTGGTAAATTCATATCTAATTGGATAGTTCCACATTGCCAAATACGGTTCATTGAGTCTCTTAGTTTGAAGTCAAGTTTTGGTCCATAGAATGCACCATCACCAGGGTTTAACTTAAAGTCTTTCCCTACTGATCTACATGCGGCGGCAAGTGCCTTTTCAGCAATATCCCATGTTTCAATTTTACCTATATATTTGTTTTCAGGTCTTGTTGAAAGTTCGATATGATATGATAATCCAAATACTGAATATACTTCATCATATAATTTAATTAATTTACCCACTTCTGATTCGATTTGATCTTCACGCATAAAGATGTGAGCATCATCTTGAGTGAATGTACGAACTCTAAATAATCCATTTAATGCACCACTTGCTTCATGACGATGTACTAAACCTAATTCACCAAGTTTAAGTGGTAAGTCTTTATATGAGTGAATGCTGTTTTTATAAACTAACATACCACCAGGACAGTTCATTGGTTTAATTGCAAATTCATGTTTGTCAATTTCAGATGTGTACATATTATCACGATAGTTCATCCAGTGACCAGAGATTTCCCATAATTCTTTGTTAAGCATAATTGGAGTTTGGATTAATTGATATCCTTCTCGTGTATGTACTTTATACCAATAGTTTTCAAGTGTACGACGTAATACCATACCTTTTGGTAACCAGAATGGGAATCCTGGACCATATTCACTAATCATAAATAATTCTAATTCTTTACCTAATTTTCTATGGTCGCGAGCTTCACGTTCTTTTAAGATTTCTAAGTGTTTTGCTAAATCTTCAGGTGTGAAGAAACATGTACCATAAATTCTTTGTAATTGTTCATTCTTGCTATCGCCACGCCAGTATGCCCCAGCAATTGCTAATAACTTAAAGTTCTTTAATACTTTTGTACTAACAACATGAGGGCCTCTACATAAGTCACTATATACACCATTTGTATATACAGTTATTACTACATCTTCTGGTAATTCAATAATTAATTCTAATTTGTATTTGTCATTTGCAAAGATTTCTTTAGCTTCTTCTTTGCTTACTTCTTTTCTTACGAATTTGACATCTTCGCTTACAATTCTTTGCATTTCTTTTTCAATTTTAACTAAATCTGCTTCAGTTATTTTAACATCAGTTCCAGTGTTAATGTCATAATAGAATCCTTCTTCGATTGCTGGGCCTACACCAAACATTGCATTTGGATACAACTTTTTAACAGCTGATGCTAATAAATGACTGCATGAATGGTTTAATACTTCAAAAGCTTCTTTAGAATCTTTTAAAATTAATTCTAATTCAGCATCATCATTAATAGGTGAACTTAAATCTACTAATTCCCCATTCACTTTTGCAACAACACTTTTCTTAGCTAGGCTAGATGATATTGAGTTTGCAATATCTAATGCGCTCTTGCCATTTTCATACTCTTTAACGCTTCCGTCTAAAAATTTAATTTTCATAATTGTTTACCTTCCTATTAATAATAATATAAAAAAATCCTTTATATAAGAGAATAACCTCTTAACATAAAGGACGAAATCATCGCGGTACCACCTTTGTTCACAAATATAATATTATTATATATGTGCACCTCGTTAGTTTTAACGCTACTAGCGGACTGTATTAGAGTCACTCAGATGAGAGTAATCATTATATGTAATTAGCACCTCACACCACTAGTGCCTCTCTGTAAATCATTGATATAATAATCATGTTCATCTTCTTTGTTTTTGTTTATATAAATTTAACCTTTCTTATTATACTACAAATCTTCTGATTTTCCAAGTGTTTTATAAAATTTATATATCGTTATATATATTTAGTTATTTCGGAAATCCTTATCCTTTAATTCATATTCTTTCATTAAGAATTTAAATCTTTGAATTAAAGCACTTGCTTTAACTGT
>CAZHQU010000004.1:6500-28557 GCA_964534245.1 uncultured Coprobacillus sp. | reverse complement strand
AACTTTAAAGTAGAAATTTTGAACATTTGATCGGAGCCTTCACAGTCAGCACAAGTGATTAGAGGAGTATGTACATAGATATATCCTCTTTCTTGGAAATATGTGTGAATTGCGTGTGCCGCAACACTTCTAATACGGAAGATTGCTGAGAATAAGTTTGTTCTTGGTCTTAAGTGAGCAACTTCTCTTAAGAATTCTCTAGTATGTCTTTTTGGTTGAATAGGGAAGTTTTCTGGACAGTCGCCTAACATTTCAACTTTTTCAGCATGAAGTTCTAATGGTTGTTTCATTTCTGGGGTTAATACAACTTTACCAGTTACACATAAAGAAACACCTACTCTAAATTTTGATATTTCTTCAAAGTTTTCTAATTTGTTATCGTAAACGATTTGAATGTTTTCAAAGAAAGAACCATCGTTTACGTTTAAGAATCCGAATTGTGCTTGAGCTCTATTAGTTCTAATCCAACCACAGATTACAACTTCTTGATCAGCAAAAGATTCTTTTTGTCTAAATAATTGTTTTACTCTTACTCTTTTCATAATACCTCCAAATAAAAAAGTCCTAAGATTACTATACTTATTATATATAATAATATAAAAAGTATAAATAAATCTAAGGACGAAAAATCGCGGTGCCACCTTAGTTCCTAATATTTATAAAATATTAGACACTCAATTCATCTTTAATGCAGATGATACAGTTAGTTCTACTAGATATTCTTATATTATATAAAGTATATTGTGTATAAGATATTTTTCTTCTAACAGCTCAGGTATGTTTTTCTAAATATAACATATAATAGCTTTCACCAAACGCTACCTCTCTGTGATAAATTATATATGTACTCTTACCTTCATAGCAAATACTTATTAGTATTTTAACATAGAAAATAAAAAAAGTAAAGAAATGCTTTAAAGAAATTAAAAAAAGGAGTATAATATAATGTACTAGTATGTTAGGAGAAATAAAAATGTTTTTACCAGTTTGTAAACAAGATTTAATAAATAGAAATATAGAGAAGGTAGATTTTGTGTATGTATCAGGAGACGCATATGTTGATCATCCTTCTTTTGGGGTGGCTATTATCTCTAGAGTTTTAGAATCTTTAGGGTATACAGTAGCAATACTTGCTCAACCTGATTGGCATAACGAAAAATCATTTTTAGAGTTCTGTGAGCCAAGGCTTGGTTTTTTAGTTACTAGTGGAAATATTGATTCTATAGTGAATCATTATGCTGTTAGTAAGAAACCTAGAAATACGGATTCTTATTCGGAAGGTGGAGAGGTAGGGCATCGACCTGATTATGCTGTGAAAGTATATTGTAACATAATAAGAAAACTATTTCCTGATAAACCTATTATTATTGGAGGAATCGAAGCCTCTTTGAGAAGACTTGCTCATTATGATTATTATAAAGATGCTTTAATGAAATCAATACTAATTGATTCAAAAGCAGATATTATTAGTTATGGTATGGGTGAACAAACTATATCAGAGATTGCTGATGCATTAAATTCAGGACTTGATATTAAAGATATAATCTATTTAAGAGGTTGTGTTTGGAAAACTAAAAACAAAGATCTAATTCCAAGGGATGCTGTTTACTTACCATCGTATGAAGATTTAAAGAAAGATAAGCTTAATTATGCTAAAAGTTTTTATGTTCAATATCAAAACAATGATCCTTATACAAGTAATGTTTTAGTTGAAAAGTATGGTGATGAATATGTTGTTCAAAATCAGCCATGTTTTCCTTTTGAACAAGAATATTTAGACTGGGTGTATAGTTTAGATTATGAAAGAACATATCATCCTATGTATAAAAAAGGTGTTCCAGCAATTCAAGAAGTTAAATTTAGTATTTCTATGAATAGAGGTTGTATGGGAAGTTGTGCGTTTTGTGCATTAACATCTCATCAAGGTAGAATTATGCAAGCAAGAAGTAAAGATTCTATTGTTGAGGAGGCTAAGAAGATTATTAAAGATCCTGATTTTAAAGGATAT
The DNA here is from genome assembly GCA_964534245.1 of uncultured Coprobacillus sp. Classification (GTDB taxonomy): domain Bacteria; phylum Bacillota_I; class Bacilli_A; order ML615J-28; family CAG-698; genus CAG-698. The sequence continues at coordinate 26,549 of CAZHQU010000004.1, read as the reverse complement.
ATACATGATATCGGCGGACCAACAGCAAACTTCTATGATAAAGGTTGTGAAAAGCAAGAAGAATTTGGAACATGTAAGAATAAATTATGTTTATTCCCTAAGAAGTGTAATAAACTAATAGTTAAGCATGATAAATATTTAGATATATTAAAAGAAGTTAGAAATTTAAAAGGTGTAAAGAAAGTATTCGTAAGAAGTGGAATTAGATACGATTATCTAATTTATGATGAAGATGATACAATCTTTAGAGAATTAGTTAAAAATCATATATCGGGACAACTTAAAGTTGCTCCAGAGCATGTAAGCGATAAAGTATTATCTTACATGCAAAAACCTAATCATGATGTTTATGAAAGATTTGTTTCAAAATATTATAAATTAAATAAAGAATATAATAAAAATCAATTCTTAGTTCCTTATCTAATGAGTAGTCATCCAGGATGTGAACTTACTGATGCAATTATGCTTGCTGAGTATTTAAAGAAGAATAATATGAGGGTAGATCAAGTTCAAGACTTTTATCCAACTCCAGGAACTCTTGCTACATGTATGTACTACACAGAGGTAGACCCTAGAACTCCAGAGTTTAAGAAAGTTTTGGTAGCTAAAAATCCTCATGAAAAAGCTATGCAAAGGGCTTTAATTCAATATTATAAACCTCAAAATTACAAGCTAGTATATGAAGCGTTACAAAAAGCTAAAAGATTTGATTTAATTGGATTTTCTAAAGAGTGTTTAATTAAACCCCCTAAAAGGTCCTAGGTAATATTTTAAAAAATAAAAATCATACTTTAAAAAATTATTGAAATATGATATATTTATTATATATATAATTATAATGAGGTAAAGGAGTAAAGTTATGGCATACAAAGCACTATATCGAACTTATAGACCGCAATCTTTTTCTGAAATAATAGGTCAGGAAACGATTGTTAAGACATTACAAAACGAAATCAAAGAGAATAAAGTTTCGCACGCTTATTTATTTAGCGGTCCAAGAGGAACTGGTAAGACATCTATTGCGAGAGTATTTGCAAAAGCATTAAATTGTCCACATTTAGTTGAGGGAGAACCTTGTAATGAATGTTCTACATGTAAAGAAATAACAGAAGGAGTAAATCCTGACGTTATTGAAATCGATGCCGCAAGTAACAATGGTGTTGATGAAATTAGAGCCATGAAGGATAGAATAGGATTCTTACCAGCTGGTTCTAAGTATAAAGTTTATATTATAGATGAAGTTCATATGTTAAGTACAAGTGCCTTTAATGCCTTTTTAAAAACTTTAGAGGAACCTCCAAAACATGTAATCTTTATTTTAGCTACAACCGAACCTCAAAAAATTCTTCCAACAGTTTTATCTCGTTGTCAAAGATATGATTTTAAATCATTAACTGTTGAGGAAATTTTAGATGTTCTAGAAAAAGTATGTATTAGTGAAGATGTAGATTATGATAAAGACGCATTAATTCATATTGCTAAAACTAGTGATGGTGGATTAAGAGATGCATTAAGTTATTTAGATCAAACTGTTTCGTATTGCGGAGATAAAATAACAGATGAGGATGCCGCAAACGTTACAGGAACTGTTGCTAAAGATAAATTATTTGCTTTGACAAAAGCGATGAAAGATAAAAATCTTGCTGAATCGATTAATCTAATTAACGAATTACAAAATTCAGGAAAAGAAGTTAGTAAAATTGTTAATGGATTATTAGAATTTTATCGAGATATTTTAATGGTTAAGAATATAAAAACAGAATATACAGATCAAAGATATATTGATTATGCTAACAATACTACATTCGACGAAATATTCTATTATATTAACGTATTAAGTGATGTACAAAATAAAATCAGATACTCTAATTCAACAAGCATTTACTTACAAGTAGCGATAATTAGAATTATTAATACTTCTTCTATTGATTTGGATTATCAAATAAGAATTGCTGAATTAGAAGAAAAGTTAAATAATATCGGACAAGTTGAAGTTCAAAGAAGTGTTGATAATACACAAGTAAAAGAGCTTGAAGATAAATATACTAACCTTTTAGCGTATTTAAATAAAATGGGAATTCAATCTTTTAATGATAGAATTAAAGTTTTAGAAAATAATCAAGCAGTAATAGGTAATGGTAATACTAAAGAATTAGAAAGTAAACTATATAAAGTAATTGAAGATATAGAATTCTTAAAAGTGACATATAGTGGAATGCGTAATGCTGTTGATAATGCGAGTAACGGTGGAATATCTGAAGAAGATTTAGTTATGAGAGTTGAAGAAGCTACTAAAAAGTACAAACCCTCAATAAACTACACTGAGATTGAATCTTTTGTAAAGAAACAAATCGATGGTGTAATGGAAGATGTGCGCGCAATAGTAGTGAAAGAAGCTAAAAAAGAAGTAATAGAAACAATTGATGTTGCTACAAATGATTTAGTTAATAATACAAAGAATGAAATCGTTGATGAAGTAAAAGATTCTCTTAAATCAGATTTAGAACAAGATATTAAATCTAATATAGAGAACAATTTAAAATCAAACATTAAAGATGAAGTTATAAATGAAGTTAATGATCAAATTAATAACCAAATTAATGAAAAATTAAAAGATTTTGATCAAGAGATTTATAAAAACAAAGGCCAAGATGATAATCAAGTTATTACAGAAAAGATTATTGAAACAAAAGAAATAGTTGTTAAACCTGAAGGCCTTTCAGATGAATTGGAAAAACGTTTAGAAGGAATTGAAACTAAATTATACACATTAATGGCTGATTTAGTTCAAAGGACACAAGCTGCCTCAAAGAAGAATAAACCTAAAGTTGATGAAAAACAAATTTCCTTCTGGGGTGGAGATATAGTTGAAAATGAAAAAACAACTAATACAAGCAATAAGGTTAAAGCCCATTTTGAAGGTTTAGATGAATCATATATTATCAAAGAAAAAATTACTGATAAAACAAAAGAACCTGTTGTTCAAACTGAAAATGTTTCTTTTGAAAATAATGATACAGAAGTTCCAGAACAAGATACTGAACAAAACGAACAATTTGATAAAGCTTTAGATATTAATGAAGCTGAAGTTGTATATAATGCTGAAAATACAGATAATGTCATAGAATCAACTGAATTAGAATCTGAATTTAAAGTAGAAGAAAGAAAAATTCAAAATGATGATGAATCGGAATTAGAGCAAGAAGATTTATTTGAAGAGAATGAAATCTTATTAGAAGACCCTGTATTCGAAGAAGAAGTTAACTTGTTTGCTGAGGATGATAAGGATATTTTACTTGATGATGAACATGCTAAACAAACTAGAGCTAAACTTGAATTGAAACAAAAAGAAGAAGAACGTAAAAAACAAAGAGAAGCAGAAGTAGCTGAACTTGTTTTAATTAAGAGAAGAGAATTAGAACAAAAGAATACTTCTAATAAGGAAGAGGAAAAAATTGAAAGAAAATTAGAAACTAAAGAGGATACTTTAGAACAAACAGAAGACCAAAATAATGTTGATAACTCTTTTGAAGAATATCCTCAAAGCTTAAATAAAGTTAATGTTCAAGAAATTTCAGACTCTCTAGGTCAAGACAAATTAACAGATGACAATTTAGAAACCTCTTTAAAAGAAGATGAAGAAAACATTTTTGGGGGATTATTTGATAATCAAGATTCAGAAAACGATAAAACTAAAGATATCGAAAAAGAAATTAAAGAGGCTGTTGTTGAGGACTTAGATGAATATGAAAAATATGATGTAAAAGTTCTTGAAAGAATTTTAAATGATTCTCGTGAAATTGCATATTCTGGTGAAAAAGAAAGAATTGAAAAACTTTGGGGGAATTTAATAGATTTAGCTCCTAGTGACAAGCGAGGAACTGCTGAAATTCTATCAGAAGGAACTGTTAGAGCCGTAGGTAATCATGAACTTGTTATTACATATGATAGCGCAAGAATGTGTAATCAAGTGATGTCACGTAAATTTAAACGTAATTCTATGAAGTTATTATATGATATACTTGGAGATGATTATAATTATCTAGCAATTACAACAGAACAATGGACTCTTAAGAGGCAAGAATATGTTAATCAATATGTAATTGGTGTTAAATATCCAAAACTTACACCATTTACTGATCCGAATTTAAAAGTTATTATCAACGAAGATGACGAAGATGATGTTATGAAGAAAGTAGTGATTGATATCTTTGGGTCAAATGTAAAATTTAAAAAGGAGTAAAATAATATGAATCAACAAGCGATGATGCGTAAACTAATGAAAATGAAACAAGAAATGGAAGAAACTCAAAAAGAAATTAATGAGACTGAATTTGAAGTTTCGAGTGGTGGTATTGTTACTGTTACTGCATTAGGAACAAAAGAAATTATAAAAATTGAAATTAGTGAAGATTTTGAAGCTGAAAGTAAAGAAGATTTTGAAATATTACAGGATGCAATTGTTGCTGCTTGTAAACAATTGTATGAAGCAATTGATGAAGAAACAGAAGATAAAATGAGTAAATTTAGTGCTCTATTAGGAATGGGCGGATTTGGCGGATTCTAATATGAAATATCCAAAGGCCTTACAAGATTTAATTGAATCGTATATGCAACTTCCTGGAGTAGGACCTAAAACCGCTGAACGTTATGCTTTTTATACAATTTTAAAAATGAATGAAGAACAAGTTAAGAGTTTTAGTAATAGTCTAGTTGAAGCTTCATCAAAAATTAAAAAGTGTAAGGTTTGTGGAAATCTTACTGAAGGAGACAAATGCAACATCTGTAAAGATGAGACTAGAGAATCAGTTATAATGGTTGTTGAGAGTAGTAAAGAAATCAATGTGTTTGAAAAAACAAATGGATTTAAAGGGAAATATCACGTCTTAAATGGCTTAATTTCCCCAATGAATGGGACTGCACCGGATAACATTAATGTGAATTCATTATTTTCAAGAATTGATAATGAAAAAATTTCAAAGGTTATAATTGCAACAAGTGCAAATATTCCTGGAGAGATGACCGCAATGTATATCAAAAATAATCTAACTGATAAAAATGTTGAAGTTTATAGAATTGGTTATGGATTGCCGGCTGGAGGAGATATCGAATACGCTGATGAAGTTACTTTGATGAGAGCTTTAGAAGGTATCAAAAAAATATAATTTTACTAAGTTTCGGGCAAAAACGATAAAAATAATTTGTGTTTTAAATTAAGAGAGTAAATAAAAACTCTCTTTTTTTTGTACAAAAAATTAAAAATATATTGATATTTTCTAAATTGTTTGAAAAATGTATAAATTTGTGTTATAATATAAATTGTGTAATAAGGAGACTATTATGGAAGAAAAGCAAAATGTAAAAAGAGGTGTTGATGTTAGATTATCTCATCTAACTAAAGAATTCGTTGATAAAACGGGAAAAGTTACTGTTGCTGTTAACGATTTTGATGTAGTTATCCCTGGTGGAAAACTAATAGGCCTTTTAGGCCCTAGTGGTTGTGGAAAAAGTACAACTTTATACATGATTGCTGGTTTACATAGACCAACAAGTGGACAAATTTATTTTGGTGATGAGGATGTAACTACTTATCCTCCTGAAAAGAGAGGAATAGGTTTAGTGTTCCAAAACTATGCTTTATATCCTCACATGACTGTTAAACAAAACATTATGTTCCCATTACAAAATGTAAGACCAAAATTATCAAAAGACGAAATGATTGAAAGAGCTGTTAAAGTTGCTAACTTAGTTCAAATTGGAGATTTATTAGAAAGAAAACCTAACCAATTATCAGGTGGTCAACAACAACGTGTTGCTATTGCGCGTGCATTAGTTAAACAACCTAGAGTTCTTTTGCTTGATGAACCTTTATCAAATCTTGATGCAAGATTAAGATTACAAACACGTGAAGAAATTAAACGTATTCAACGTGAAACAGGTGTTACAACTATTTTCGTTACTCATGACCAAGAAGAAGCAATGAGTATTTCTGATGAAATCGTAGTTATGAACTATGGTGTTGAAATGCAAAAAGATCATCCTCAAGATGTTTATGATGAACCAAATTGTTTATTTGTTGGTAAGTTCTTAGGTAATCCACCTATTAACGTATTGGATGGTAAAATTGAAAATGGTAAAGTTTTACTATGCAATGGTGATGAATTAGTAAGTACTGAACTTAATAATCAAGATGTAAAAATCGGCTTAAGACCAGAATTTTTCGTAGTTGATCCAGAAGGCCCAATTAACGCAACAATTGATATCGTACAACATATTGGTAGAGATACAATGTTAATTTGTAATGTTGAAAATCATCCAACAACAATAAGAGTAATTGTTGAAAGTTTAAAAGGATTTGAAGAAGGAATGAAAATTAAATTAAACTATAAGAAGATATTTGTATTTAATAATGAACAAGATGGAGGACGTTTAATCTAATGTTAGAATTTAAGAATGATACTTGGAGAGCCGTAGTTGCCCTTGTATTACCTCTTGGATTAATGGCTGTCTTTACATTCTGGCCGATTATTAATGCTGTAAGAATGGCATTTATGAATGGATATACTATGTGGCCGGGGACATATGATGGTGTAGGCTTTGATAACTTCATTGCTATTATTAATACAACTGGGGACGCAGGCTTTTGGGCTTCTCTATTAAACACATTTTATATTGTTATAGTTACTGTACCTTTAACTATTATTATTGGTTTAGTAATTGCTGTTGGATTAAATTCAATTAAGAGATTCCAAAAGTTATATCAAACTATATTCTTCTTACCTTATGTTACTAATACAATTGCTTTAGGTTTAGTATTCAGTGCATTATTCAGTAGATATGGTATTATCAACTCAATTTTTGGAACAGATATTAGTTGGGTATCAAGTGGAGCAACTAAGTTTACAGCAATGGTTGTTTTGACTGTTTACTCAATATGGAATGGTTTAGCATTTAAAATCATTGTATTCTTATCAGGTATGCAAGGAATTGACAAACAATATTATCAAGCGGCACAAATTGACTCTGCTGATAAATGGACAATCTTTAGAAGAATTACAATTCCATTACTTTCACCAATGATTTTATATATTATGATTACTTCATTTATTGGTGCTTTCAAAACTTATTCAAGTGTAATTTCAATCTTCGGTACAACTGATTATGGTCCGGGATCTAATCCTTACTTATTAAGAACAGTAGTAGGTTATATCTACGACCAAATGGACCCTACATTAGGTAACCCATTAGGAATTGGTGCTGCTGGAAGTATTATTTTGTTTGGAATCATTATGTTAATTACTCTTGTACAAATGCAAGTGTCAAAGAAGAGAGTACATTATTAGGAGGACGCTATGAGAGAATTAGATGAATTATATTTAAGTCCCGAAGAAGTCAAAAAATATAAAAGAAAACTTATATTTAATCAAACTTTAATGTATATTTTCTTAACTTTAGTTGCAATATTTATTATTTTCCCATTCTTATATATGATTACTACTTCATTTAAAACTGAAGCAGAAATTATGAGTGATGAATTTATTTTCTTCCCTAAAGAATTTATGTGGGAGAACTATTTAGCAGTATTAAGAATCGGAGATAAAGGTTACTCTGTATTAACAATGTATAAGAGTACTATCATTGTTTCAATATTCACAACTTTAGGTACTGTTGTTACAACTGTATTAGCTGCATTTGCTTTCTCAAGATTAAACTTTAAAGGAAGAGAGGCAATATTCAGTTTATTATTAGCTACAATGATGATTCCTGGTGAAATCTATATTATCAGTAATTATCAAACATTAAGTTCATTGAAAGACACTTATATTGTATTAATCTTGCCATTTATGACAAGTGTATTCTATACATTCTATTTAAGACAAACATTTAAACAAATACCAAATGAATTATACTTAGCCGCAAAAGTGGATGGTTTAGGAGATTTCCAATATTTATTTAAAGTGATGATTCCTATTGCTAAATCTACAATTATTACTGTAATCATTTTAAGTATGATTGGTACATGGAATGCATATATGTGGCCATCTTTAATGACTACGCAAAACGCATCAGATAAGTATTTAATCAGTAATGGTATTATGAACTTCTTTAGTAGTATAGTTAGTACATACGGCCCTGATAAAGTTATCAATCAACAAATGGCTGTATCTACTTTAATTACAATTCCATTATTAATAGCATTCATAATTTTAAGAAAATATATTATGAGTGGTGTTGGACGTAGTGGTATCAAAGGTTAATATTTATAAAATTCTAATAAATAAGTTTAAAAAAGGAGATTAAAATGAAAAAAGTTTTATTAGTGTTTATGGCTATTATCTGTTTATTCGGATTATTAGCATGCGATGGCAAAAATGAAGTTGATGATATTTTCGAATACAAATCAGCTGAAGATATCATGAATCATAGAGGAACAATTGAAATTAACTTCAGAGTTCCTAGTGGTACAATTGCTACAGCTTTAAAGAATATCATTCCTAAGTTTGAAGCTGAATGGGACGGAAAAATAAAAGTTAATTTAGAAGCAATTTCTGGTGGATATGATGGTTTACTAGAACAAAACGTTTATGACTTAAACCAAGGGAAAGCTCCAACAATGACAATTGGTTATCCAGACCACTTTGCATTATACTTAAGTGGTGGTGGTTTATTAAGCTTACAACCATATATGAACGAAGAAAAATTTGATATCGAAGACTTTATTCAAGCTTATTTACCTGAAAATCAATTAGCTGATGATAATGATGATTATTATGGTTTACCATTAAACAAATCAACAGAAGTTATGATTTATAATGCTACAGTATTTGAAGCGATGGAATATGATGTTCCAACAACATGGGAAGAATATGTTGAATTAGGTGAACAAATTATTGAAGATGCTGAATCTGGCAAATTAGATGAAATTGAAGCAATTAAATACTCTGAAACTGATAAGAAACCTTCTTATTATGTTGAAAAAGGATTATTCTATCCTTTATCTTATGACTCAACAGACAATGCATTTATTACAATGTGCCGTCAATGGGGTGCTCAATACACTGAAAGAGATACAATGTCTAAAGGTTATGCAATGTTCAATAATGATGAAGCAAAAGCTGGTTTAGCATATTTCCAAGATTTAGCTGAAAGAAAATTATTTGCTGTTGCTGAAAACTTCGATGAAAGTTATGCATCAAATGCATTCAAGAACTTACAATGTATCATTACAATTGGTTCAAGTGCTGGTATCGGTTATAACTTACCGTCTGGTAATAAATTCCAATTAGGTGTTGCTCCAATTCCAGTTCATGAAGAAGATAAATCATATGTTATCTCTCAAGGAACAAATATTTGTATTTTAACTCAATCTACAAATATTCAAAGAGCTGCTTGTTGGCAATTAATTAAATTCTTAACTAATACTGAAAATACTGTTGAATTCGCAACAACAACTGGTGGATATTTACCAGTTAGAAATAGTGCGTATGATTCTGAAAAATATAAAGCATTTTTAAAACCAGAAATGGTTGATACAGAAGGTAATGTAATTTACAAAGATGCAAATGGTGAATTTGCTGAATTAATTGATGGTAAATATTATGTTGCTGACGCAGAAGGAAATGCTGTTGAAGTTAGTGTTGCTGATTTAACACCAGCATTAAAAGATAATTATTACTTCTCGTTATCTGCTCAAGCAGGTATTAACTATCGTGAATCTTACAATATGTTCGTTGACCCAGCATTCGTTGGATCAAGTACAATTCGTGATGCTGTAGGTACTGCATTCAGTAAGATTATCGTTTCTAAAGAAGATATTAATAAGACATTAGAGGACACAATCAATAATTTAGGTCCTAAATATATGAAGAAATAATTAGTTTATTATAAATTTAATTATTAAAGGATTAATAAACTATGAAGTTGTTTAGTAAAGTTTATAAATTATTATTAGTTCTTGTTTTAGTTTTAGGTGTAACATTCTTATTTGGATGTGAAGAAACTTCTACAGAACTAAATACAGAACTTACAGATAATTTCGCATTAAGCTCATCATACGAAGGAAAATCTTTCTTAAAAGATGGAATTGGGAAAGTAACATTATCTATAAATGTTGATGGTGATACTGCACACTTCCGTGATGAAAATGGAAAGTATTTTTCTTCAAGATTTCTTATGATTAACACTCCAGAGTCTACTGGTAAAGTAGACCCTTGGGGTAAAAAAGCAAGTACATATACTGCTGAAAAGTTATCGACAGCTTACGAAATTATTCTTGAAAGTGAAGAAGTTGGTAAACCTGCTGTAGCTGATACAACTGGTGATAGATACTTAGCGTTTATATGGTATCGTCCGACTGAAGGAGATCCTTTAAGACTTTTAAATCTTGAAATTGTTGAAGAATGTTATTCAAGATTTACTGGAGGAGATGAACCAAGTAAATATGATGATATATTCAAACAAGCCCATGAAAAAAGTCAAAAAACATCTAGAAGAGTATATGGTGAAAAAGATCCTGACTTTGATTATTCTTATGCAGTAAATGAAATCACAATTGCTCATTTGCGTAGTAATATGGAAGAATATGCTGATAATGGTAAGAAGTTAAAAATGACTGTTCGCATCATCAGATTTAACGGGGATAATATTTATATTGAAGACGTTGAAAAAACTGATAATGAAGAAACTGGAGAATATGATACTGCTGGTATATATCTATATGCTGGTTATGGAAAATCATTCTCTACATATAGTGTAGGAACTATTTTATCATTAGAATGTCAATGCGTTAATAACTCTACTTATGGTTTCCAATTAACAAACCCAATGAATGTTGAAGTTGTTAAAATAGGAAGTAATTTAAAAGATACTGAATATAGAGTTTATGATGGAAAAACAGAAGTTGATTTATCTAAACTTGAAGGTTTAGTAATTAAATTTGAAAAAGTTACAGTAAAAAGCGTTGGATATGTTAAAGAGGATACTGGAGCATATACAATTGAAGTTGAAACTGAATGTGGTCAAATTATTAATGCAAGAATCGATGGAAGTACTACTCCTAAGTTAAATCCAAGTTCTGTTGTTGTTGGCAGTGAACATGTATTAGTTGGGGGAGTATCAAAATACATTGACACATATCAAGTTATGATTTGCAATCAAGAAAAACAAGGTTTAAAAGATTTTGCTGTAATTGAAGCAGAATAGTAATTATTAAATAATTATAAATAATAAAGGAGAAAATTCTAAATGAAAAAATTATTAGTGACATTTTTAGCATTTGTTCTTTTCTTTGGTTTAGTTGCTTGTGACAATACAAAAGAAGAACAAGCTGAAATTGAAAAAATTGCTAGTCAATTAGTTTTAGAAGATGAAACTATTGAAGCTGACACTGTTTTATTCAACAAAGCCGCTACATTATATGATGTAACATGGGAATTACAAGAAAACACTAACTGTGAATTAGCAGTTAATGATGAAGGTAAACAATATATTAAAATCTTAGAAAACTATGAATGGAGCGATGAAATTAAACTTACAGCAACAGTTCATGGAGTTTCTGAAGGTGTCCAAGCTAAAAAAGAATTCATTATCTGGGCTAGAAAAATTAAAGCTGAAAGCTTAGGCATTCAAGCATTCTATGAAAGCAAAGACGTAAACGTAGCTGTTGAATTAACTGGTACTGTTTACTATGTTTGTCCTCAAGGATTCTGGTTAACTGATGATTCTGGTTATACAGTATATATTTATGGAACAGATGCAGCTGCTCAAGTTGCTGCAGGTGACGAAGTTAAAGTTACAGGAAATAAGGTTTTATACTATAGTATGTATGAAGTTGAAACTCCAAGTGTTGAAATCCTTAATAAAGGAACTGGTTCATATGATTTAACTTCTATGATTACTAAAAATGATGTTGAAACTATTTCTACATATGAAAAAGAATTCCGTCATTTATATGGAAGATTATACACTATTGAAGGTGTAGTAGTAGAAGATCCAAGCGGCAAATATACTTATGCAATTGAAAGTGCTATTACAGGTAAATATGTAGTTTGTTATGATAGCGCAATGAATGATAAAACTGCAACACAAGCTAATTTACAAGAAAACTTAGGTAAATATGTTAAATTAAATGTTATGGTATGGGATCATTATTCTTCAGGATTTGTAAGAATTTTACCTATTAGTGAAGCTGTTGAAACTGAAATGCCTGAATTATCAGATGAACAATTAATTGATAAAGTTTCTAATGAAATTAATTTATTAAATAAAGATTTAGCTTCTGATGTTGAATTGCCAAAAGGTGATGATAATGTAACTGTTGAATGGGTTTCTGAAAAACCAGAAGTATTATCTGCTGAAGGTAAAATCGTTTCTCGTGGAGCTGAAGATGTACAAGTTAAATTAACTGCTACAATTAAGGCTGGAGAATTAACTGAGACTGTGGATGTATTATTTGTTGTTAAAGCTGTTGAATTAAAAACTGCTTTACAAGCAACTAAGATTGCTTTATCTGGCCAAACTGAATATGTTAAAGTTGAAGGTAAGATTATTGCATATGATACAGAAAGCAAACCATACTTCTATGTTGCTGATGAATCTGGTGTAACATTTGTTAGAACTCAATTAGATACAACTCAATATGCTGTTGGTGATGTTGTTTCTATGATTGTTAAAACAACTGTTTACTACAACAGCAATAAAGAAATTTGCCCACAACTAAATGTTGTAACAATCGAAAAGATTGAAAAAGAAGTTAATGTTAAAGAAGCTGAAACTATTGATGTATCTTTAATTACTAAGAAAGAACATGCTAGCTTAGACAATATTATTGGTGAAAATGAAATTAAAGTTATTTCATCAAGTTCATTATATGGAAATATCGTTAAAGTTAGAGTATATGTAAGTGTAAGAACATCTGGTAGTTATACTAACGTTTACTTAGCGGCTGAAAATAGTGCTGATGCTCCTGCTGGTTATTATCAACATACTTCTCCATTACAAGATGAATTAAAAGCTTTAGATGGAAAATTTGTTGAACTTGTTTGTCCAGTTTATGGATACCATGCGCAATATGGTTGGAGATTAGGCACAGCTTTATCTTATATAGAAGTAACTGAATAATTTATAAATGTACATATTAGAGCATAGGGATTATCCTATGCTCTCTTTTGGATTCAACTATAAAAACACAAAAAATTAATAAAATTTAAGAAGATATCAAATTAGAAAATGACAAAAAAAGCCAATTTTTATCAAATTGAAACGTTTACATTTATCATATTTTTTCAATACTATTGACAAAAGCCATTAAATATTATAAAATATAGTACAATTTCTTGAAAGGAGATTATTATTATGAAGAAATTTTTAAGCTTATTAATGGCATTTTTCTTAGTGTTCGTACTTGTTGGTTGTACTCATACTCATAAGTTCGTAAACGGCGAATGTGAATGTGGCGAAAAACATGATTGTACATTTGTTGATGGCAAATGTGAGTGTGGTAAAGAAGAAGAAGAACACGTACATAACTTTGTTGATGGCAAATGTGAATGTGGTGAAGAAGAAGTTAAAGAACCTCAATGGACATTTGAAGGTAAAGAAACTGAATTGAAAGAAGGCTTCACTTCATTAGCTAACGAAAACGCAAATGGCGTTATCGATGCTGAAGGTTATTATGAAGTTTATGGACAAAAGATTAAGACAAAAGATACATTTAAAACTTATTATGCAACTGAAATTGGTAAAGATAAGTTAAATTATTTATGTAACTCTTGGACTTACAACTCTGAAGTTTATACTAACATGGTTGATGGTTTAGTTGAAAACGATAAATATTCTAATATCGTTGGTGCATTAGCAGTTGGTTATAAATCTGATTTAAATAATGATGGTACTCAAACATGGACATTCCAATTAAAAGAAGGTGTTGCATGGGTTGACAATGCTACTGGTGAAGTAGTTGCTGAAGTTACTGCTCAAGACTTCGTTGATTCTATAGAATATGTATTAGATCCAATGAATGGTTCTTCTACAGCTACAATCGTTACAAGTTTAGTTGCTGGTTCTGCTGAATACTATGCTGAAAAAGCTGCAATGGGCGAACCATCAATGGAAACTGTTGGTGTTAAAGCTGCTTCTAAATATGAAGTTGAATATACATTATATCAAGCAACTCCATATTTCTTATCAAGTTTAACATATTCTCCATTCTTACCAGTTTATGGACCATATCTTGATGAACAAGGTACAGAATTTGGTGCTACAGTTAACAACATTTTAGTTAACGGTGCATTCAGAGTTACTGAACATACTGTTGGTAGCAAAATGGTTTACTCTAAGAATGAAAAATATTATGATGCTGAACATGTATATGTAAGCAAAGTTGAATCTATTTTCTATGACTCAGCTGTTACAACTGTTACAACTACTCGTGAATGGTTTGAAGCTGGTATTATTGATTCATTCTCAGTTAACAAAAACGATGCTGAAGGTTGGGCAAAATATGTTACTGGTGCAAATGGTGAAGGTTCATTAAATAACCCATCAAGCAATATCTGTAATCCAATTCTTTCTGTTGGTACAGCAACTTATATCGGTTATTATAACTTTGCTCGTGACTTCTATGATTATCCAAACCCAGAATTATCAAAATCTGAATCTGAAAAAGCTGCAACTGTTAAAGCTATGCTTAACGTTAACTTCCGTAAAGGTATCTTATACGGTTTAGACGTTATGAAGTACTTAGAATATTATAATGCAAATAACCCTGAACAATGGTTAATGAGAGGTTATACTAACCGTGAATTAACTGCTTATGATGGATTAGATTATGCTGATTATGTTGATGCAGTATTCAATGAAAAACAAGGAACTACTGATGTATCATTAACTGGTATTAAGAATGGTTCTGACCCAGTTTACAACGCTACAAAAGCTGGTGAATTCTTTGCAACTGCTAAGACTGAATTATTAGCTGCAGGTTTATCTGAAGCTGACTTCCCAATTAAACTTGATGTTGTTGGTTCTATGAATGCTACAGTATTAGCTTATGAAAAAGCTATGTATGCTACATTAGAAGCTTCTTCAAATGGTTTAATTAAATGTCAAGTATTAATTCCTACTACTGATGACCAAGAAGCTAGTTGGATGTCAATCGATAACAACTATGACTTCTCAATGTGGTCAGGATGGGGTCCAGACTATGCCGATCCTCAAACATTTGCTCAAACAATGACAATTGATGGATTCATGATTGAACAATTAGGTTTCACTGATAAAGATGAAGCTAACACAGCATTAGAAGAAGAAGTATTAGGTGCTTACACTGAATTATTCAACAAAGCTGCTGCAATCGTTGATCCAACTCAAACTAAAGAAAGATATGAAGCATTTGCTGAAGCTGAATATGCTTTAATTTATGAATATGCTATTATCGTTCCATGGTTAGCACAAAATGGTTATGTTGCAAGTGTTGCTAACACTATCCCTTATCAAGCTGGTAGAGCTTCTTATGGTTTAACAAGCGATAAATTCAAAAACGTTGTGGTTTCTGCAGAAACAATCACTAAAGATGTTAGAAA
Organism: uncultured Coprobacillus sp.; assembly: GCA_964534245.1. GTDB lineage: Bacteria > Bacillota_I > Bacilli_A > ML615J-28 > CAG-698 > CAG-698. Next base: position 10,971 of record CAZHQU010000004.1, on the reverse strand, counting down.
CGCAATCGTTGCGGCTTATGAAGCTAATAAATAAAATTAAATAATTGTTAGGGAGTAGGTTTCCTTACTCCCTTTCGTTTATATTATGATTTATTGAATAACATTGTACTATATTTTAGGAGTAAATAAATTTAAAGATTAGTTACTTCTAAAATATAGTATAATATAAATAACGTATAAGATATAAGGTTTTTGATATATAAATTATAAAATATATAGGTATATAAAAATACAAAAAATATTGAAAATTGGAGGTACAAAAATGCAAGAGCAAGTTAATGTTGAAACTGCTGAAAATAAGTTTGTAAGTATTGTTAAAAAAATATTTTCTGCAATTTGGAAAGGGTTAAAGAATGAAACATTTTTATACATTCTAAAAAGAGTTTTATCTGCATGCTTAACAGCTATTTTAATTGTTGCTGTTGTAACAGCTTTAATTAGATTGTTACCAGATACAAGCTTATATGACCTTAAGATTTATAATAAGTTATTAGCTCAAGGGAAAAAAGCTGGACTAGGCGACACTGTAGCTGAAGCGTATAAGAACAAACAGTTATTCCAATACGGTAGATGTACTATTGATGGAAGACCAGTTTCTGTAATTGAAAATATCTTTACGTATATTTATTGGATTTTACCTATTTATAAAGAAATTCCTTATGCATGGGATTCAAAATATGAAGTAGTTAAAAAGCAATTTGAAGGTTATGTATATTTTGGAAGAAGTATTGATCAAAAGGTATATGTTGTAGATATGTTAACATCTAAGATGGGTATTTCATTTAAAGTAACTTTAATTACTGTATTCTTTACATATTTAATTGGATATCCTCTTGGAATAGCAATGGCAAAGAAACCTGGTGGAATTATCGATAAGATAGGTAATGTATTTATTGTATTGAATTATGCGATACCTGCGTTAGTATTCTATCTATTTATGCAAAAGATAATGGGTAATCCAGAAGGAGTATTTGGTTCATTTGAATTTAATTATTTCTATGATCCTGAGAAACCAGGAAGTTTATTCCCACCAATTTTCTGTATGGTATTCTTATCTATACCTGGTGTAATCATTTGGTTACGTCGTTTTATGATTGATGAATTGAGTTCTGATTATGTTAAGTTTGCAAGATCAAAAGGCTTATCAGAAAACAGAATTATGTATACACATGTATTAAGAAATGCAATTGTTCCATTAATTCGTAACATCCCAGCAACTTTTATTGGTGCTATTGTTGGTTCATACTTTGTTGAAGCAATTTGGAAAATCGATGGAACAGGTAACTTATTAATTAATGGTTTACAAAAAATGGACGTTCCTGTAGTTCAAGGTTTAACTGTTATTTATTCATTATTAGGTATGATTTCATTCTTATTAGGTGATATTATTACAGTATTCTTTGATCCACGTATTAAACTAAGAGCAGAATAGGAGGGAAATTATGAACGATTTACAAGATTTAACATTACAAAATCAAAACGAAGTTGAAATCAATGAAGATGAATTGTTTGTCCCTGTAGCTCTTGATGAAAAGAAATCTGAGCACATTGCTTCTGAACCTTATTCATACTGGAAATCTGTATTTAGAGTATTTATTAAAAAACCTGGTGCTATCATAGCATTAAGTTCATTAGTATTATTCTTATTATGCATATTAATTATTCCTATGTTTACTCCAGAAGGTTATTTAGATACACATGTAACTAAAGAAGATTTTGAATTGACAGGAATTAAACCAAATATGGAACCATCAGCTGATCATTTATTTGGAACTGATGAAACAGGAAGAGACTTATTCTTTTTAGTATTTACTGGAGCTAGAAAATCATTAGTTTTAGCAACAATCAGTTCTGTAGCGTGTTTAGTGATTGGTACATTCTTTGGGTTGATTTGGGGGTTCTTTAGAAAACTAGACCCAATATTCATTGAATTATATAACTTAGTATCGAATATACCAAGTTTATTAATATACTTATTATTGGCTAAAATCTTCTCAGAAGCTTTCCCAACAACAAAAGCGGAAGTAAGATTAATAATTTCACTAACACTTTTAGGTTGGATTGGATTAGCTAGATTCATTCGTAATCAAGTTTTAATTATTACAAATAGAGAATATAATGTTGCATCTAAGACATTAGGCACACCAGCTTTAAGAATTATGGGTAAGAATTTACTTCCATATATTCTTGCTGTAGTAATTACTGAAGCATCTTTAATTATTCCTGGAATGATTTCAAGTGAGGTTTCAATGAGTTACTTTGGTGTTGGTTTAAGTACTGACTCAGTTGCAATTGGTGCTATTCTAAAAATGGGTATGAGTAACTTCGTTCAATATCCATGGACGTTATTAGCTCCATCAATTATATTAGCGTGGATTATATTCACATTCTTCTTATTTGGGATCTCTTTATCAGACGCGCTAGATCCTAAAAAGCATAGATAGGAGGACAATTATGGCAAATAAGACTTATTTAACATTACAAGATAATGGACAATTAGTTAATGGTGACGTAATTGTTTCAGTTAGAGATTTAGAAGTGGAATTTACAGTTCGTAATAGAGTTTTAAAAGCAATTAGAAAAATATCATTAGATATATTTAAAGGTGAAACAATTGCCATAGTTGGTGAAAGTGGTTCTGGTAAATCAGTTTTCACAAAAACACTTACTGGTATGCTTGAAGAAAATGGTAGTGTTAGTGGTGGACAAATTTTATATTCTGGTGCTGATTTAGCTCAATTCAAGACTAATGAAGAATGGCAACAAGTTCGTGGAAAACGTATCTCAACAATTTTCCAAGATCCAATGACTTCTTTAAATCCATTAAGAAAAATTGGAGGACAAATTTCTGAAGTTATTAGACTTCATAGAGGCTTAAATCGAAAAGAAGCAAAAGTAGAAGCAATTAAATTATTAAAACGTGTTGGTATTACAGATGCTGAAAAAAGATATAATGATTATCCATTCCAATATTCAGGTGGTATGAGACAAAGAGTAGTAATTGCTATCGCCTTAGCGTGTTCTCCAGATATTTTAATCTGTGATGAACCAACTACTGCGCTTGATGTTACAATTCAATCTCAAATTCTTTCGTTAATTCAAGAATTAAAAGATGAATATGGTTTCACTGTAATTTTCATTACTCATGACTTAGGTGTAGTTGCTGAAGTTGCTGATAGAGTAGCAGTTATGTATGCTGGTCAAATCATAGAACATGGTACTGTAGAAGATATCTTCTATGATCCAAGACATCCATATACATGGGCATTACTTTCTTCTTTACCTCAATTAGGACAAAAAGGAGAAAACTTATATTCAATTACTGGTACACCACCAAGTTTATTTAATGAAGTTGTGGGTGATGCTTTTGCTGAAAGAAATAAATATGCTATGAAAATAGACTTTGTTAAAGAACCTCCAATGTTTAAGGTTTCTGAAACGCATTATGCTAAAACATGGTTATTGGACCCAAGAGCTCCAAAAGTAGAACGTCCAGCAATCATTAGCGAGATACCTGAACGTATTTCTCAAATTTACTCAGGAGGTAAAAAATAATGGAAAACAATAATGTAAAAGCTCCTGAAAAAGAAGTATTATTAAGTGTTAGAAATGCAGATGTACATTTTAAAGTAAAAAGAAGAATCATTAAAGCTTGTAACAATGTATCATTTGATATTTATAAAGGAGAAACATTTGGTTTAGTAGGTGAAAGTGGTTCAGGAAAAACTACTATTAGTAGAGCAATTCTAGGAATCAACAAACTTACTAATGGTGAAATTATATTTAAAGGTAAAGATATATCTAAAAAACTTACTAAAGCTGAAAAATTATACAATAAAAAATGTATTCAAATGATCTTCCAAGATCCAGCAAGTAGTTTAAACGAACGTGCGAATGTTGACTATATTATTTCTGAAGGCTTATATAACTTTAAGTTATTTGAAAATAAAGAAGAAAGATTACAGAAAGTTTGTAAAATACTTGATGAAGTTGGATTACTTCCAGAACATCTATCAAGATACCCACATGAATTCTCAGGTGGACAAAGACAAAGAATTGGTATAGCTAGAGCATTAGTTATTGAACCTGAACTTGTATTAGCAGATGAACCAATCTCTGCTTTAGACGTTTCTATTCGTGCTCAAGTTTTAAATTTATTAAAGAAACTTCAAAAAGAAAGAAACTTAACTTATTTATTTATTGCTCATGACTTATCGATTATTAAATACATATCTGATAGAATTGGTGTTATGCATCAAGGATATATCGTTGAATTGGGAAAGGCTGAAGATGTATATGCAAATCCAATACATCCATATACTCAATCACTATTAACAGCAATTCCTCAACCAGATCCAAACTTTAAGTATAAAAAACAACATACTGTTTATAATAAAGGAAATATAAAATATGAAGAATGTCAATGGGTTGAAGTAAAACCTGGTCACTTCTTATTAGGTACTCCAGAACT
>CAZHQU010000004.1:0-6490 GCA_964534245.1 uncultured Coprobacillus sp. | reverse complement strand
TATAAAATTAATGAATACTGTCTTATGACAGTATTTATTTTTGGATTTTTATAGAAGTAATTGTTTAAAATACAACTATTAATTATATTATAACTATTATAAAAAATATGATATATAGTTTTTGTGGAAAAATAAAGAAAACTGTGGTATAATATATAATATAAGAAATTAGTATAAATAGGATGGATAATATGAAAAATAAATCAAAAATGATAATTACAATTATATTACTAACGGTTATCCCTGTTTTAGCGATGCTTCCGTTTGCAATCACAAGAGATAGAATGGATTATGTTGAAATTGGACTTGTGATTTTTGGATGTTTAGAATTGATAGTTTTAAATGTTAGAATCGGAAGAAGAGAAAGAGATAATAGAAAAAAATACAATAGATATAAATCTGATCCTCAAGACGAAGGGTTTGACGATTATAGAAGAATGCAAAATACATTAATAATTTCAGGTATAGTTAATATAATAATATCTGTAGTTTGGTTCTATATATTTACGTTTTAGGATATAAATATGAAAAAAGTAATGAATTTATATTATGAGGGTTTTCCAGTATGTTTGAAAGAATATTCTGTTGAAGACTCAAAAATAAAAGTTACATTTATTAACATGGGAAACCATATTATTAAAAATGTTAAAATGGGATATAAAGAAGACATATATACTATTGAATTAGAAAATTCAATAGTATTTAAATGCTCAGATGAATTTTCATTATATATTGAGAATATAGATGATAATTTAATAGGTAATATAGTACTTATATCAGTGACGACTAACGAAAAAGAATATGTGTTAGAAAATTATAAAAAGGTATCAACGTTAATTAAACCTAAAAGTATTAGTTACTTAGGCAGAGAAAAATACCTATATATATATGACTTTTGTAAACTTAATAAAGTTTCAAGAAAAAGCGTCAAGTATTTACCCCAAAATTATGGGTCATATTGGAATTGTGTCTGTGGTGAAACTAATTTTAATAATGATGAATGTAATAATTGTAAATTAAAAAAAGAAAAAGTTTTTGCTTTAAATAATAAATATGAAGAAGAGTCATATTATACTAATCAAAAAATTAATACAATTGCTACAGGGTTAATTGTAACTTTAGTGATGTATGCGATATTTATATTAATACAAAGTGTTGGTGGGGATTTCTTCTTTCAAAATGAAACAAAGAACTCATTCTTTGGAACATTAAATAGAATTATTTTGCCAGTGTTATATATGGGATTAACTGGAGTTAATTTATATGTGATTAGTAGATATTTACTTAAGATAGAAAAAATTATAACTATTATCAATGTTTTAATTATTGTATATCTAAATCTAGTATCAATGATATTTACAATTAATACAGCATACAATATATTATTTTTAATTGTTGTAGATTTAGTGAGTATAATTTCTGTTATTTCATATTATAGAAAAAATGGAAGAATTAAAACATTTAATATTGTTTATGGTGGATTAATAGGATTGTTTTTACTAGTATCAATGGTTAAAGTATTGTATTATAATCAATACAATTTAAAAATAATCGATGAAGGAATATACCTTAATGTTGAAGTTGATGAAGAAACGAATAAATATGATGTTCCTGAAAAACTTGATAATATTAAGGTAATAAAAATTGCTTTTAATGATAAATTTGAATATAACATTAAAGAATTATATGTGTCTAGGTATGTTAATGAAGTGCTTATGAGTTCACATGAAGTTCTTTCTAAATTAGAAACTTTAACCCTTTCTTCGAAAAATGAATCGATGTATATTAAGGATGGTGTTTTATATAATTCAAATAATATAGTTGAAATTGTACCTTTATCTGTTAAAAGTTTAACTTTAGATACTGAAGTTATTCATATGGAAGCTTTTAAGAATGCTATTGGTTTAGAAGAAATATATATTGGGAAGAACGTAAAAAAGATTGAATTTGATGCGTTCAACGGATGTGTGAATTTAAATAAAATAGTATTTTCGGAAGATTCCTCATTAGAATTAATTGATGATTTTGCTTTTGCTCGTACTGCTATTAGAGAAATTAACCTTCCAATATCTCTTAAAACGATAGGAGTTGGAATTTTTTCCGAATGTAATAATTTAGAAAAATTATCAGCACCTTTTATTGGATTAAAGAAAGAAACACAAGTGTCAAACGTAGGAGCACAAGATGTCTTTACAAAGTTCTTTTGTGCTGGTGATTACTCGCAAAGTCAGCATATTCCAAATAGTTTAAAAGAAGTAGAATTTTATGATATAACTTTAATGCATAATGTTACTTTCTATAATGCTAAATATTTAGAAAAGATACATCTTCCGGAAAAACTTATATATATGGGTATTAGAAGTTTTTACGGATGTGAGAGTTTAAAAGAATTTACAATTAGTGATGGAATAGAAGTAATTAAAGAAAGCTGTTTTCAAGGCTGTAAGTCATTGAAAAAAATAATAATTCCAGAGTCAGTTAAGTCTATTGATATAAATGCCTTTAAAGGATGTGAATCATTAGAAGAGGTTATATACTTAGGTGATTACAAAGAATTAGAAATAGCTAGTGGTAATGATATAATAGTGAAATTATTAAATAAATAGTATTTAAAAAATAAAGATAATAGATTGATATTTAATGTCGGTCTTTATTTTTTTTACTTATTATGATATACTATTAAAAACGGAGGAAAAGTAATGGAAAAACGTGAATGGGAAAAAATAGGGATTAAAACATCATTATTAGGATTTGGTTGCATGAGATTCAAAACAATTAATGGTGAAATTGATGAAGAAAAAGCATTTGCTTTAGTGGATAAAGCTTATAAAAGTGGTGTTAATTATTTTGATACAGCGTTACCATATACAAACAGAAAGAATGAAACATTTGTGGGGAAAGCGTTAAAGAGATATCCTAGAGAATCTTTTTATCTAGCAACTAAGTTTTCTATGTTTTGTTTTGAAGACAGAGAAGAAGCTTGTGAGACTATAGATAAACAATTAGTGTCTCTACAAACTGATTATATTGATTTTTATTTAGTGCATGCTTTGAACAAAGATTCTTTCAAAAAATTCTGTGACTGGGATATGATGAAAGAACTTATAAAATGGAAAGAAGCAGGTAAAATTAAACATATAGGTTTTTCTTTTCATGATTCATATGAAGTATTTATGGATATTTTGAATAGTTACGATTGGGAATTTGTACAAATTCAATTGAATTATATTGATGTTGATAGTCAACAAGGACTAAAGGGTTACTATGAACTTGAAAAGAGAAATATACCAGTTGTAATAATGGAACCTATTAAAGGTGGAAAACTAGCTAAATTTAATGAAGAAGTATCTAAAGATTTTACTGATTATAGTTCTGATTCTTTATCTAGATGGGCTTTAAGATGGGTAGGAAGCTTAAAAGGTGTAAAAGTTGTTTTAAGTGGTATGAACGAAATGGATCAAGTAGAAGATAATATAGAAACGTTTGAAAACTTTAAACCTTTAAATGAAGAAGAACAAAAAATTGTTAAAGGTGTAAAAGAAAAATTAGAAAGTATTATTCGCGTTGGATGCACTAATTGTAAATACTGTATGCCATGTCCTCAGGGAGTTAATATTCCAGGAATGTTTAAAATTTATAATGACTATGCGTCATATAAAAATGAAGGTAGTTCAAAGTGGGCATATTTATCTCATAAAGAAAAAGGAACTGACGCAACTAAATGTGTAGAATGTGGTTTATGTATAGAAAAATGTCCTCAAGGAATTAATATTCCAGAAGAATTCAAGAAAATGTATAAAGAAATGAGCTTTCTAAAATAATGATTTCTAATAAAAATACAACAATAGAAATATTAAATAGATATAATTTGTTTGCTAAAAAGAAGTTTGGTCAAAACTTTCTTATTGACAGTAATATTGTTAAGAAGATAGTAGCTTCTGCTGGAATAGATAAAAGTACGGGGGTTATTGAGATAGGTCCTGGAATTGGCGCTATGACTGAACTTTTAGCAAATGATGCTGGAAAAGTATTATGCTATGAAATCGATGAAGATATGGTGAATGTGTTGAATGATGTTATAACAAATGATAATGTCAAAATTATTAATCAAGACTTTTTAAAAGTTAATATATTAGAAGATATAGAGTATTTTGATGGTTTAGATAAAATAGTTGTTGTTAGTAATTTACCATACTATATTACTACGCCGATTATTTTTAAATTGTTGGATCATTCTGATATTATATCTTCGATGTATTTTATGGTTCAAAAAGAAGTGTGTACAAGATTAACAGCAAAAGAGGGAAATAAAGACTATGGAAGTTTAAGTGTGCTTATAAAATTAAATGGGCTAGCAAAACAGGAATTTGTTGTAACCCGAAATTGCTTCTATCCTGCACCAAACGTTGATAGTGCAATCGTCTCAATAAAGATAAACCAAAACGATTGTGAGCTAAAAAACGACCCTAAATTTCTAAAATTTATTCAAAACATCTTTGAACAAAAGAGAAAAACGTTATACAATAATATATCTAATAAATATGATATTACGAAGGATGAATTAAATAAAGTTTTAAGTGAATTAAAACTTCATGAGAGTGTTAGGGCTGAAAAATTGTCTCTAGAAAATATTATAAAAGTATACCAATCTCTAAATAACAAATTAGAAAATTAAACATATAATATAATAGGTTGGTGATTGATATGCAAATAGGAGACTTAGTAAAGGTAAAACGTGAGAGTGAATCTTATATATATGTTATTAAAGAACAAGTGAATAATGTTATTAATATAAATAATACATATGTAATAACAGGTGTTCATTACCGTATATCTCGTGTTGAAAAAGAAGATGATTTAATTGAAGCTACTTCAGAAGATATCGAAAAAGCTGATGAAGAAGAAAGAAAACTAAAACGAAGAATCTTTAAAAGCGGAGAAAGAACATATAAAAGAAAATACCTTTTGGGTACAATTTTACATATTGATGGTGATGAAGAATACCTAAAAAAATGCATAGAATTATATGATGAAATGGGAATTCATTCCTATGGAAGATGCATTAAGGAAAGTGAAATATTTAAAGAAATAGGAAATTATTTGTTAGAAACAAATCCTGATATAGTCGTGATAACTGGTCATGATATATATAATAATAAAGGAAAAAAGGATTTAAATAACTATTCTAATACAAATTATTTTGTGAAAGCGGTAAAAGAAATACGCAAAATTAAAGGTGATGATTGTGTTGTGATTGCTGGAGCTTGTCAATCAAATTTTGAAGCTTTGATAGCAAGTGGAGCGGATTTTGCTTCGTCACCTAATAGAATTAATATCCATACGTTTGATCCTGCAATTATAGCGGTAAAGGTTGCAACTACTTCTTTTAATAAAATAATAACTGATATAGATATTTTTAAATATATAGAAAATGGAAAAGAAGCGTTTGGTGGTTTACAAACATATGGTAAGATGAGGATGCTATTATGAAAATTAAAAGCAATGCAAAGCTAAATTTATTTTTAAAGGTTGTTGGTAAAAGTGGAAATTTGCACAAATTAGAGTCTTTAATGGTTCCTATTGATTTATATGATTATATAGAAATAAAAGAAAGCGATGAAGATAAAATAATTGGGATGGACATACCAATCGAGCAAAACTTAATGTATAAAGCTTTGTGTAAGGTGAGAGATTTATATAATGTAAACAAATATATAGAAATAAAAATAGAAAAGAATATACCGGTTTTTGCTGGAATGGGTGGTGGAAGTGGTAATGCTGCCTCAATAATTCTTGCATTGAACAAACTGTGGGATTTGAAAATGTCAAACGAAGAAATGCTTTCTATTGGGAAACAGATCGGATCAGACGTCCCTTTCTTCATAATAAATAAACCAGCGTTTGTTTCTGGAACAGGTGATAAAATAGTTGAAAAAAATGAGTTTTCTAAAATTAAGGGATTACTTGTTTATGACGGTGATAGGGCGAGTACAAAAGAAGTGTTTGAAAGATTAGATAATATGCCTATATCTATAAATAATAGAATGGATAAAAGCATAGATAAAATATATGAAAACGCAAATAAAAATCTAAGTTTTATATATAATTCTATATATAATATAGAATATATAAACGATTTAGAAAAAGGATTAGATTTGATGGTGTATTCAAAAATACAAAATATTAAAAATGAATTGATGTCACATGGAGCAGTTTACAGTTTAATGACAGGGAGTGGCGGATGTGTTTTTGGAATCTTTGAAAATGATACGGATGTGGAAAAATGTCGAAAAGCACTTTTTAATAAATATAAATTTGTATATTCTTTTGAAAGTATATAAAAGAGTCTCTTTTTTAAAAAGAGATTTTTTAATTTTTTAAATAAATAATGTATAAAAATATAAAATAAATAAAAAAATAAAAATAATTGTTGCAATTTATTTTTGATTGTGATAAAATATATAAGAAGTTCGTATGGCACAGTCATTTT
>CAZHQU010000003.1:0-33145 GCA_964534245.1 uncultured Coprobacillus sp. | reverse complement strand
TGGTGGTCACCGAAGACAATGGCGGCGGCCAGAGGGGAATGAAAAAAAATGATAGCTTGAAGGAACTCCGCGACACTAACGCAAGCATGCTCAAGACTCTGCAAGCCCTCGGGATAGACCCGAATAAGATATCGATAGATGAAGAAGACGAAGAAATCGACTTATAGCCGACATCTACAACCATTTATTGAACTGGTGGAATCCGGCAGCCTAAAAACATCAAAAGAAGTTAAGGCGTTGATAGATCATGTTAAGTGGTGCTTTGACAACGAAGATATATTTGTTGACGATGAGTTGGCAGATAGTTACATGGGATTAGCTAAGTATTTTCCGTATGATGAGATATTTCCGTGGCAAGAATTTGTAATCACTTTGCACGATTGCACCTTTAGCAAGATTACAGATATGCCAAGATGGCCTGATCTTTTTTGCATGATAGGTCGGGGAGCCGGAAAAGATGGAACTATAGCCCTCGAATCAGTCGCGCTTGCGAGTCCGTACAATGGCATAAAAGGATATGACGTTGATATTTGCGCAAACAATGAGGAGCAAGCCCTCCGTCCTGTTTTAGATATAGTCGATGCATTCGACGGCACGGACGAAAAAACAAAGAAGAAATTAAAAAAATACTACCACTGGCTCAAGGAATCGGTTGATTGCCTGAGCACAAAAGCAACCATCAGAGGGCGAACAAATAATCCAAAAGGCAAAGATGGGATGCGCTCGGGCATAGTGGTATTTAACGAGATACATCAGTATGAGAATTATAACAATATAAACGTTTTTACAACCGGCTTGGGTAAACATCCACATCCCCGAAGGTCATACTACACGACAAACGGAGATGTGAGGGAGGGACCCCTTGATGATTTGCTCGATACATCAGAGGGTATCTTGTTTGGAGGGAATCCCGACAATGGACTTTTGCCTTTTATTTGTCGCTTAGATAGCAAAGATGAGGTTGACGATCCTACTAACTGGGAAAAAGCAAACCCTTCATTACCGTATCTCCCGGCACTCAAATTAGAGACGGAGAGGGAATACAGGGAATGGAAAGAAAACCCGGCAAGACTTCCGGCGTTTATGACAAAGCGCATGAATATACCGGATGGTTCAAATGAACTGAAGGTCACGGATTACGAAAATATCAAAGCGACAAACACAGAGCTGCCTGACTTGTCAGGATGGACATGTGTAGCAGGAATAGATTTTTCAAAGATAACCGACTGGGTGAGCGTATGTTTACACTTTAAACAAGGCGACCAACGATACGATATAAGTCACTCATGGATGTGTACAAATTCAAAGGATATCCCAAGGCTTAAATGTCCGTGGAAAGAATGGGTTGATAAAGGGCGGCTGACGTTGGTTGATGATGTGGAGATACATCCGGAACTAATTACAGAGTACCTTTACGAAATGCGAAGCTACTACCCGATAAGAGCGATTGCGATAGATGATTTTAGATTCGCGCTGTTAGCTAGAGCGTTAAATGATATAGGATTCGACCCGAAGGAAAGAAAAAATTTAAAACTTGTAAGACCGTCCGACATCATGAGAGTAGCCCCGATTATTGATTCGTGCTTTGCTAATAATTTTTTTACATGGGGAGATGCACCGGAACTCAGATGGGCGACAAACAATACAAAACTGATACGGTATGGTCGCAAGGTCGGGCAAAGCTCGGACATGGATATCGGGAACTATGTATATGGCAAGATTGAGGCGAAAAGTAGAAAAACGGATCCTTTTATGGCACTGGTCGCGGCTATGACTATCGAAGATCGGATACTTGAACGCAGGCAAGGAAAAAGAAAAAAACTCCCTACAGTGGTATTCGGATGAGGCGAAAAGATGGCATTTAATATATTCAAATGGCTGCTAAATACAAAAGAAGATGACACGCAGGTTGGTACAAAGGTTAATATCTCCGACTTTATGGATAACTCCGACACTGCGACTATAGGTGCCGAACTGTACATACAGAAGATGGCATTTAACACAGCTGTAAAAAAAATAGCCAGTGCTGTATCTGCGGTCGAGTGGGAAACGGTACGACGAAACAAAAAGATCAAAACTAAAGAATATTGGTCGTGGAACTACGAACCGAACCCGAACCAGTCAAGTGAAGAGTTTTTCTTTCAAGCGATAGATCAGCTTTATAAAAAGCAGGAAGTATTGATCGTAAACAAAGGCAACTACCGATATGTAGCTGACAGTTTTACAAAGACTCAGAGACTGTCAGGAGACATATACCAAGATGTGGTCGTTTGGGATGAGCAAATCGGGAATGTATTTAACTCATCGGATGTCATACATCTGGCTCTAAGAGGTGAAAAGATAAAATCTTTGCTTGCGCTTATATCTGCCAACGAGGGCAAGCTCATTAAAAGCGCAATGAGCAACTACTTAAGAGGGCAAGGTACAAGGGGGATACTCAATATTTCAGAACAAGCAGAAGCCGAAGCTGATTTTGAAGAGACATACAACAATCTCGTACAAGAAAAGTTTAGAAGCTATTTCGAAAATCCAAACGCTGTACTGCCTTTGTTTGAGGGTTATAACTTCCAACAGACTGATACAACCGGCGGAAGTACTAAATCAAACATAGTCGGCACCAGAGATATTCGAAACATGCTTGATGATATCGTTGAATTTACGGCTCAGGCGTTTGGGATACCGGTATCAATACTTACCGGGAAGAGTGTTGCAGAAAAAGACTTTAATGCGTTTATTACATCGACGATACAACCGCTCGTTAACATGATATCATCCGAACTTAACCGCAAGTTATACGGCCGCGATCTTGTGTTCTCGGGTACATATATAACCCCGAATATGTCAAAGGTTGAGTACAAAGATGTATTTGACATAGCTAATCCGATTGATAAGTTGATTGGGTCGGGTGCGTTTTGCGTAAACGATGTAAGGAAGTTACTCGGGATGGATACCATAGACGAAGACTGGGCTGAACAGCATTGGATGACGAAAAACTACTCCCCGACAGAAGAATTGATGAACGGAGTAGAAGATACAGTTGCACCGGTGCAACAGGAAGAAAAAACAGAGGAGGGAAATACGGATGAAGAATCAGAAGAGTAAATACTATACTCTTGAATATCGACCGGAAGAGAAGACAGCCGATATCTATATCTTTGGCGATATCGTTTCGTGGGCATTTGAAGATTTAGGCGAAATGTCAAGCTACAGTCTGGTTAAACAGGTAAAAGACATCCCGGAGGATGCAAATATCACGGTACATATCAACTCTAATGGTGGTGAAGTCAAGGAAGGGCTCGGAATTTATAATGCCTTAAAGGACAGGAATGTAACGACTATTTGTGAGGGTTTTGCGGCGTCGGCGGCATCTGTAGTTTTTTGTGCAGGCACTACCAGAATCATGCAACCGGCTAGTTTGCTATTTGTACATCAGGCACTCATGGCTACCATCGGGAATGCAGACGAACTCGAAAAGGATGCTCAGGACTTGCGCAAGATTACAGAAAGTGTGGTTAATGCGTATAAGGAAGCAGGCGTAAATTTGTCTGATGATGAAATCATGGAACTGCTAAAAGCTGAATCATGGCTCACACCAAATGAGGCACTTGAATATGGTTTTGCAACACAGATATCAGATGAAGAGCCTGAGGATGGAGCATATAAAAACAGTGCAATGACCAGCATTTTGAAAGCGGTCAAGAATATAAAAACGGAAGTACCATATCAAGCAGTAGCTATCGTAGACGAGAACGGCTTGATTGACAAGCTCGGGCAGCTTCTCGCCGGACTCAACGAGACAGCCGACAGGCTGGATAAAGTAACCACCAATACCTTGCCGCAGAATCCGGCAAAGGTGGAAGATACAGGCTTCTTCGGATTCGGAGCCAATAACTATTAACAAGCCGGAAAAGACGGCAAAGGAGGAAAAGATATGCAGAATTTAGACACTCTTAACAAGACACAGCTTGACATTGCACAGCGTATTTCTGACGCGGCAAAGTCAGGCAACACGGAGGAGTTTGAAAGCGGTCTCCATGATCTCTTTTCGAACGTCCATGACAGCATTATAGCCGAAGCGGAAAACTTTAAGAACTCAGCGGATGCGGCTATACTTGCACAGCGCGGTGTTCGTCAACTCACCGCAGAAGAGACAGAGTTTTATAACGTCATTATCGAGGCGGCTAAGGCTGACGGCAAGGGCAACATGATGATGTCCCTGACAAACGCTGACAAGACATTCCCTCAGACCATTATTGAGCAGGTCATGGAGGATATGAAGCAGGCTCATCCACTGCTTAGCGCAATTGAGACTGTTAATGTGACCGGAGCAACAAGGCTGTTACTCAACACAGATGCAGGTGACAATGCTACATGGGGAGCACTTGAGGGTCAGATCACGAAGGAGATCAGCTCGGGCTTTAAGGCAATTGACCTTTCGCAGTTTAAGCTGTCCGCATGGATGCCTATATCGATCGATATGCTTGAGCTGGGTGCAAAGTGGCTTGATTCGTACATCAGGACATGCTTATCAGAGGCTCTTGCTATAGGTTACGAAAATGCAATTGTAACCGGAACCGGTAAGGATATGCCTATCGGCATGGACAGAAGTGTAGCGGACGATGTACAGGTAGTCGGCGGTGTTTATCCCCAGAAGTCAGCTATTGAGGTTACATCTTTTGATCGCACCACTTACGGCGGACTCGTTGCACAGTTAGCTGAAACCCAGTACGGCAAGCCCAGGACGGTTGACGGTCTTATCCTTGTAGTTAATCCTGCTGACTACTATAGTGTAGTAATGCCGGCGACTACAATGCTTACCCCCGACGGCAAGTACGTTAACGATGTACTTCCGATACCTACGCAGATCATCCAGTCTGTAGCGGTAACTCAGGGCGAGGCGATCCTTGGAATAGGCAAGAAGTACTTCCTTGGAGTAGGCGGCAAGAGGGGTATCCAGTTCTCCGACGACTACAAGTTCTTGGAAGATCAGAGATACTACAAGATTGTAGCTTATTCTAACGGACTTCCTAAAGACAACAACGCATTCCTGCGTCTTGATATTAGCAACCTCGATCCTACTTACCTTGAAGTAAAGCAGATATCTTTTTAGGTAGCCTGTCTGTAGATGCAGACATACAGGCAGGCGAGGATCTGTTAGGCAAGCACGTGGCAGATTTACAGTCTGATATAAACATAGATGGCAGTAAGATCACGGGTATACTTAAATACGTGACCGGCTACACAGGATTTAGCGGAAACACAGATGAGCAGAAGGGCAATTACATCGCACTCCACGCTGAAACAGATTTTAGCGAGGATTCGATCACGCTCGAACTCATCAACGGCACTGTTGGACATCCCGTGACTTTGGATGCTGACGGACTGATGATCGTAAGGATCACCAATAAGGATACCCAGAAGATCAGGATTGTCGCAACCAAGGGCACAAGAACGAGGGTTAAGCTGTATGATCTTAGCGGCTTGACGCTCGAAGAGGCATAGGAGGTTGACATGGTAGCCTATACAAGTACACCTGCTAAGCAGGACAAGAAGAAAAAAGACACGGAAAAGACTACGGAAAAGAAGTAGGAGGCACACATGAGCGCAATAGCTATATCCGAAGAGCTGCTGACAGCGGCGAAAAATTACCTTGACATAACGTGGGATGATACTGATACCGACGCCAAGCTCAGAGGACAGCTACAGCGCGGGATGGCATATATCTCAGCAAAGACAGGCGTTGATTCAAATTCGTCTGCCTTTGCAGGGGATAATGCTGATCTACGTGCCCAGGAATTACTTTTTAATTATTTGCTGTATGACCGTGCCGGAGCCGCGAACGAGTTTAAGAAGAACTATGCATCGGATATCTTAGGCTTAAAGATGAGGTGGGAGGTGGCAAATGAGACCGGCTCAGGAAGTTGAGACATACCCCGATGGGATTGTTGAGGTGTATACAGAAGAAAAACGCACTATTGGAACTACTCCAAGGGTCAGGTTGAGATTTGAAAATCAAAGCGTTGGTGTTAGGAGATACTATGAATCGCAAGTGTCTGTGACGACAAACAGGATAGACAGAGTTATAAAAGTACCACACACCGATTTAGTGGAAGCCCTGAACATAGCCGTGATCTCATCGGAAGATGGCAAGCAATACAGGATACTCCGGATACAGAATAAACCCGAACGAGGCGTCGATCTTTGGGAATTGCAATCCGTCAAGGTAAAGGTAAAAAACGATGGTGATTAGGTGCAAAATCGAAAATCTGGATGCCGTCATTGGTGAGATATTGACCGAATATGCAGACGATGTTAACAAAGGCTTGCAAGCGGCAGTTCCTAAAGTTGCCAAAATCACACAACAAGAAGTTAAAGCAGCCTCACCGGTTAGTAAGTATACCGAGTACAAAGGGCGGTATAAAAAAGGGTGGACTGCGACAGAAATGACCATTAACCGCATGGAAGCTGATTATGTCATCCACAATAGAACAGACGGCCAGTTAACACATCTACTCGAAAAAGGACATGTGTTGAAACGAGGCGGTCGTAGAGTTGGCACTGTACCGGCACAAGTCCATATAGCACCGGCCGAAGAACATGCTATCAAAATGATGGAGGAGGCAGTAGAAAAAATTGCAAAAGGAGCAAGTAGTTAAAAATATCTGTGAATACCTTAAAAGCGAGGGAATCGTAGAAGATTACAGATATGACCACTTTACAGAATCCGAAGCGGTTTTACCTCCATTTGTAGTCTATCGGAGAGTAGCCCCGAATAATTTTTCGGCTGATGGCATAGTCTATCAGAGAGGGCAGAACATTGATTTAGAAGTATATGCTTCTGATCCTGATGAGATGGCTAATATCATGGAGGCTATCGAAGAAAAGCTGACAGAATCAGAGCTTTTTTATCAGTTGACGGCTGATACAGTTTATATTGACTCGGAAGAGTTTTATGAAACGTTATACGAATTATAAAAGGAGGATAAAAAGATGGGACAGGAAAATAAGGTTAAATACAACCTTAAGAATGTGCATTATGCCAAACTCACATTTGATGCTGAGAACAATCCTGTATTTGGCGCGGTAAAGGCATGGCCGGGTGCGGTCAATATGTCATTAGATGCACAGGGCGAGCCTACTATATTTTGGGCTGATGGTATCCAGTACTATGTTGTAAACAACAATAATGGGTATTCGGGCGATTATGAGTGTGCAATGATTCCGGAGGATTTCCGCAAGGATATCTTAGGTGAAATTGAGGACGAAAACGGTGTCCTTATCGAGAATGCCGACGCGCCCAGTGTACACTTTGCATTGATGTTTGAGTTTGATGGAGATGTAAACCAGATCAGGCACGTTGTTTATAACAACACCGCTACAAGACCGGGGATTGCATCACAGACAAAGGAAGAATCGACAGAGGTACAGACTGAGTCGATCACTATCACCAGTTCAGCATTGTATCTTGCTTCACTTGACAAGAATATCGTTAAGGCAAGGAGCGGCAAGGATACCACCAGCACGACGTACAATGCTTGGTATAACGAAGTATACATCCCGGACGCTGAAAGACTCGGAGTGAGCATAAGCGGCGATGATACGGTTGAGTACGGAAACACTACAACGCTTACCGCCACAACAGAGCCGGCAGGGCTAACCGTGACATGGTCATCCTCTGACACCAGTGTTGCGACAGTTACATCCGGCGGAGTTGTTACAGGTGTGGCAACAGGCACGGCGGTAATCACGGCGCAGCTTGTCAGCGACCCTACTACATATGCTACAAAGGTAATCACAGTTACATCAGGTAGTTAATTTATCTATTAGCCCCTTGTCGCTTAAAAAGTGGCAAGGGGTAAATATAAAGGAGAAACAACATGTATAGAGAGATTGAAATGCGGATGTCTGACGGCACTGTGTCGATGGTGCCGTTTAAGGCTACAGGCGGCACGAGGATATGGTTTAAACAGCTGACAGGCAAAGATGTCATTGAATCAATAAACGTATCCCAGACCGATACAGATAAGGCAGAGGAAGCCTTTTCGCAGCTTGCTTATGTAATGAACAAACAGGCCACATGCAAAGAAATAAGCGAATTATCGAATCTTAACATGAGCGATTATATCGAGTGGCTCGATCAGTTTGCGCCGATGGAATTTATCGGTAAGTCAACAGCGATAGTCAATACGTATGTTGGCAATACCGAAACGGAAAGCGACGCAAAAAAAAATCCCGACCAACTGACAGAAAAACAACACTAGCTTTGTATTTATTGAGGGCTAAACAATTAGGATTGACGCTCGAAGAAATTGAGCAACTTTCCGAAGGAATGATTTACGATATGATCGTCGAGTCGAATAATGACAATGAATCGTATAGCTACGTAGCAACACAGAACGATTTTGATAGATTTTAGAGGTCAAACATGGCAGCTGGGCGCAATATAAAAGGTATTACAATCGAAATTGACGGCGATACCACTAAACTTACCAAAGCCATAAAAAACGCCGAATCACAGATACGTCAAAGCAAGTCGGGGCTTAAGGATATCAACAATCTGCTTAAAGCCGATCCGGGCAACACCGACTTGTTGACACAAAAATATAAGTTGCTTGGCACTGAGATCGAAGGCGCGGAAAGTAAACTAACCACGCTCAAAGAAGCGCAAGAGCAGATGGTGCGTGAGGGTAAGGTTGGCACCGACAAATATGACGCGCTACAAAGAGAGATAGTCGAAACAGAGCAGAAATTAAAGAACCTCACAACCGAAATGAAGAACTTTGGTTCCGTGTCTGCTCAAAAGGTTGCAGTTGCAGGCGAAAAGGTTAAAGCGGTTGGTGGACAAATAGAAGGTGTAGGACAAAGTCTTATGCCTGTTAGTGCTGCCATTACAGCAGCCGGAACCGTAGCGGTGGCTAAATTTGCCGAAGTCGATAAAACCATGACTTTGACCAATAAGACGATGGGCAACTCCGAAGCGCAGGCTAAGCTGCTGAATCAAGCGATGAAAGACGCCGCGATGAACTCAACCTTTGGAATGAGTGATGCGGCTAATGCCTCACTTAACTTTGCCCGTGCCGGTCTTACAGCTGAAGAAGCGGCGGCGGCGTTGGCACCTGCGATGAACCTTGCAGCCGGTGAAGGTGGAAATCTTGACACCGTATCAGCCGGGCTTGTTGCGACCATAAACGGTTTTGGTGATTCCTTTAATAACACGACTAGATATGCCGATGTATTCGCGGCAGCTTGTAATAATTCCGCGCTTGATGTTGATAGTTTATCAGGTGCGATGAGTATAGCAGCACCCATATTTAAGACAGCGGGTTACTCAGTCGATGATGCCGCCTTATATATGGGTGTGATGGCCAATAATGGTATCGAAGCATCTGAGGCGGCGAATGGATTGAAGACAGGTTTAGCAAGACTCATAAGCCCTGCTAAGGATGGCTCGGACGCGATGGCAAGCCTCGGACTTATAACCGTTGACTCGATGGGCAATGTCCAAAATGCATTTATAAACGCTGACGGGTCGATGAAGGACTCCATCGAAGTTCAAAAGATACTACATGACAAATTTGCTGATCTATCAGAGTCCGAACAGATCGCGGCGGCATCTGCTATATTTGGCAAAAATCAGATGTCAAAATGGCTTGCCCTTATAAATACAGCACCCGAAGATGTGCAGGCATTATCAACAGAGATTAAGGGATGCGCCGGAACGACTGATGAAATGGCCGAAGCCATGATGAGTGGTTTTGGTGGGTCGCTTGAAAAACTGAAATCAAGCATTGATGTTGCAACTGAATCATTTGGTGAAGCTCTTGCACCGGCTATATCAAAGGTTGCCGACGCAGTACAAAAAGCGGTTGATTGGTTTAACTCACTGGATGAAAATCAACAGCAGGCTATAGCTACAGCGGCCCTTGTAGTAGCGGCGGCGGGTCCTGTATTAGTAATCGTAGGAAAGATATTAACCGCAATCGGCTCATTTATGACTTTTGTACCTCAGATCGTAGGGGCGGTTACCAGTATAAGCGGATTTATTACAGGCACGGCAATCCCGGCAATAGGCGGTGCTTTGTCATCGATAGGCGGCGTGATTGCAACGGCTGCCCCTCTTATAGCTGCGATAGGTCTTGTGATTGCGGCGGCTGTGCTTTGGGTTAAGCATTGGGATGAGATTAAAGAGGCAGGACGCTTACTTGTGGAGCGGACTATCGAGCATTTTAATGATCTGAAGGAAAAGTTAACTGGCGTATTCGACAATATAAAGGAAGCCGCAAATACTCTGAAAGAGCGTACAGTTGAACATTTCGAAAACCTCAAGGAGCGGATAACTGGTGTGTTTGATAATATTAAAGAAGCGGCAAATACGTTAAAAGAACGTACAGCTGAGCATTTTGAAAACCTCAAAGAGAGAATAACTGGCGTATTCGACAATATAAAGGAAGCCGCAAACACATTAAAGGAAAGAACCGCCGAACACTTTGAAAATCTTAAAGAGAAACTTTCGAATGTATTCAACAATATCAAGGAAGCGGCTCAAACATTCGTGAGCGGCGTAGTCGAAAAGTTTGAAAACTTTAAACAGCGTGTCGGCACTGTGATCGATAATGTAAAGGCAGCCTTCCAGACCTTTAAGGATAGACTTGGAGAAATAGCGGAAGGTATTAAACAAAAAATTGAAAACTTGAAGGCGGGTATACAAGAAAAATTTAACGCTATCAAACAGCATATATCAGATGCTGTAACCAATATTAAATCTACTATTGACGGGTGGAAACAGAAATTTGAAGATCTCAAAAGCGGCATATCAAGTGCTATTGAGAACATGAAGCAAAAGATTGAGAGCTTCAAACAGAAGTTTGACAACATAAAGAGCCATATATCAAATATAGTCGATTGGCTAAAGGGATGCTTTAACTTCAGTTGGAAATTACCTGACCTTAAACTCCCTCACTTTAATATAAGCGGCTCATTTTCGCTTGACCCTCCAAGTGTACCGCATTTTAGCGTTGACTGGTATGCAAAAGCGATGGAAAGGGGCATGATTTTAAACAGCCCGACTATATTTGGGATGGCAAACGGTCGATTATTAGGCGGAGGCGAAGCAGGCTCTGAAGCAGTAGTCGGTACAGCGAGCTTGCAAAGCATGATTACCGGCGCAGTACAAGCCGCCGGAGCAGGTGGGGATATAGTAATCCCTGTATATATTGGCAGTAATCGTCTCGAAACAATGGTTGTTAAAGCGGAGCAGATCAGCAACTACAGATCGGGAGGGCGCTAATGATAAACGTAATCAAGGTTAACGGTGATTGGCTTCCTACGCCGGGCGAAGATTTAACCATTAAGGATGAAAAAATAAAGACTGAAAGCGAGTCTGAAGCCGGAACCACGCTTGTGATAGTAACAAGGATAAGCAAGTTAGAGATATCCGGCAAGTGGAACTTATCAGGGCAATGGATGAGGCGGTTTCGGCAATACAGAAATGCCGACTCTGTCACAGTTGGGATTTACTACCCAGACCCATATGTTTTATCAGAATACGAGTGTCAGTTTGAGATCACAGGGGAGACGCATTTAACAAATGCCAGGCATCAGCTACCGGCACAAGGCGGGCTGTATGAAGTGGATGTAAATATAAAGGAGCTGTAAATGTACGAGGTATCAGAAGCCTATAAAACCGCGATGCAACGGTCGATACAACAGCAAAAGCTATCTGGTACGATTGCATCACCAAAAGGAGCTTGGACAAGACAGTATACAAGCGACAATATCATAAAGGGCAGTTTCACGCTTACAAACCAGTGCTCTGACAATGATGAGGTCGGCATAGGTAAAGTATATGCGGCGGAGCTTAAATGTACTTTTACAGGGATTGATATTGAAAGATATCAATGGTTAGAGTCAATCCTGACTCCAATGCACGAATTAAAGACAAGTAACGGCTTTGAGTCAATCCCCCTCGGAGTATTTACGATCAAAGAAGCCGACTGGACAAACGAAGGTGTTGAGATCACGGCATATGACTACATGGTTAAATTGGATAAGACATGTAGCATTAAAACCACTCAGGGCAGTATTTATGATTTTTTGACAATGGCGGCTAATGCCTGCCACATAGAGCTTGCACAAACAGAGGCGGAGATATCAGCACTACCGAATGCGAGTGTGTCCTTGGTTTTGTTTACCGAAAATGACATCGAAACATGGCGCGACTTTGTATCTTGGTGTGCTCAAACGACGGGAACATTTGCGACATTTAACCGCGAGGGAAAATTAGAACTCAGAACGTATGGAGTAACCCCTGTTGATGAAATTGGAAGTAATCGCCGGATTATCGGGTCGAAGTTTTCGGACTTTGAAACGAGATATACCGGGATGTCATGCGTCAATATCTCCGAAAAGAGCACCACTTACTATAGTATCTTGCCGGATGACGGATTGACCTACAATCTAGGCTCTAATCCGCTTTTACAGACCGGATTTGATGATGTATTGGAAGCTCAACGGCGTGCAGTGCTTAATGCCTTAACCGTGATTGACTACGTACCATTTGAAGTGTCGATGATCGGCACGCCTGCATATGATTTAGGAGACATAGTAGTATTTAGCGGTGGTATCGCAGACGGTGACAAGATATCCTGCATTACAAAGTACGACTGGAAGTACGGCGGCGAATACACAATCACAGGAGTGGGACAAAACCCGGAGCTTGCATCGGCTAAATCTAAAAGTGATAAAAACTTAACCGGGCTGATGAAATCCGGTGAAGAAAACAAGATACAGTACTACACGTTTACGAACTCCGATGACATCCATATCGAGGATGGAGACACAAGGACAATAATCAACATCCGATTCCAGTGTACGCAGGAGACCATAGCTGTATTTCACGCAGAGATTTTACTCGATGTTGATACCACGGTTGATGGTATCACATACACCGACGCAAAAGGGCGTATTTTATACTATTTTAACAATGAGTTGGTGAGTGACTATAAGCCTGTTGAGGTGTGGTTTGACGGTAAGCACATGTTACATTTACTGTATTACTTTAATTTACAGACCACACAGGTAAATGACTTTGACGTAAGACTTAACATGAGCGGCGGCGATGCTGATATCCCTCAGATGAGCATTAAGGCGGCTATATATGGTCAAAATCTGTATGCTACGGATAAATTTGACGGCACGATTAAGATTGAGGAGAGCTTTAGCGGCATAAGCGCAAATATCCCGACTATTACATCCATCGCGGATATGCGCGAGACAGTTACAAACGATATGTACACGCGGATGGTATCAACATTAAACGATAATTTGGCAACAAGCGCAACGATTAGGGGTATTACGGTAACAACCATAAGCAGTGATACAGTGGAGGTAGACACAGAATGAGAGGACAGTGCGAAATCAAGCTAATTGATAAGGATGGTAAAACGGTACATCAGGAAAAACACCACAACCTCGTGACCAACTTTTTCCAAGAATACTACAAGGAACTCGGACCCGTTAAAGGCTTGCCGTATGACTACACCATCGCGAATATGATAGGCGGTATCTTACTTTTTCAGGAAGAGATCACGGCTGATGCGGATAATGTCCTTTTGCCTGCCGGAAACAGGATGATAGGGAATGGTGCTACACTTATCGTACAAGGCTCGGGAGCTGACGTAAAAGAGCTCGGTACGTATATCGAGGATGGTACATATTGGATTGACAACAATACGTATCAGGTTAAATACGAATGGGCACCGTCTCAGGCTGTCGGTACTATTAGATGTGTGTGTCTGACATCAAGGGCACATGGGTTTATCGGAGAGGGAAATGAAACAAGCATGGCTCAAAGGGTATCGCCTAGTTCCTCACAGACCAGCTATGCAGATTTTATGCAAAATAGCCTTAATCTAGGATATAACCAAATACATAAGGTAGAAACCTTAATACATTATATTGCGGATAACCTTGGATACAGTGTAATCGACTATGTCGCCAACGGAAGGATCGGGGTTAACAAATATTATGTACCGACCGACAAGATTGATTTTAGACATGGGTCAAGTACGCACGCATATGTACTCAAAGAAACCGTTAATTACAACATCCCCGAAATACTTATGGAAGATATAAGGACTTATAACCCGGCTATGGAAGTTTCCGTGTCGGAGGATGGGAAGGTATATTTTGTAATTGGAAGATATAACTATTCATCGTCCACGGGATACTATAGATTTCGCGTAACCCCTACTAATCGATATGTTTATTGTTTTACATACGACACCGAAACAGATGAGTTTAGCTATAAAGTGATAGATGTTTACTCGTATTACGTCAAAGAAACAGGCTTTATGGCATACTACGACGGAACCTATCTTGTGGTGATACCGGATACATCCGGTTATTTTGTGTATTCCAATCAACACATGATGGTCATAAACACCGACACGATGGAAATGAGCGATTTAGGTGCGTATAGGTATGGAAACAATGTAACCTTATACAGGTGTGACAATCATCAATTTTATTTATACGCATCCGTAAAAGACGATAATAATCCCAATTTTTATAGAGGTGTAAAAATTGACGCGGTTAGAGGCGTGTGGTCGCCTATTAACATGACAGGTAACTATGTAAGGACAAATTATAAAGTTGGTGCCAGCAAGTTTGCCGGGATTGCCCCGTCACAGACTACGAATTTAACCTTTAACCGTCACGGCGATTATCTCGCGACAATTTATAACTTACCGTCGCCTGTGACCAAGACATCCGACCTGACTATGCAGATAACTTATACATTAACCTTTAACGAGGATGAATCCTAATGGCTGAACTCATTAGATACAACGGTGAAAGCAAAGTCATAAAAAGAATATGTGAATTACTCAACACAGAGATTGCTAATGTATTAGATGTTGAGGTCAACGGTGAGTCTGTAGTTGACGATGCAGGGGTTGCGCATATAGAGATATTAGAGCTTGGCGAAACATCTGACAAAGCGTATCCGGGTAATCTCGGGAAAGAGGCACTTGACCATACATTGATTACAAGCGGCAACCCTCACCATGTGACGGCGGAGGATATCGGGCTTGGGAATGTATTAAATCAGATTAACGCTATCCTTGATTCACTCGGGTTGTCATGGGCATGGGTTGACCACTCGGGCAATCATATAATTGACCATAACGGCGACAGGATATTATTTCACGGTGTCGGAATACCCGAAACCAACAACATACAATGGCATTAAAAGGAGGACAAAATGGCAGATAAATATATCCCGGAGCTTGACTTAAAGACAAGCCTGTTAAATACAGATATCTTTCCGGTGGACGATGGGCAGGCAAGTTATAAAGTACCTTTATCGATGATTATATCGGCTATCCCCGGAGTGACTAATGTAGCTATCAATCAGACAGGCGACGGCATTGTAATTACATTTAGGGATGGTTCTACGGCTAATATCACTACGCATGATACCACTAAACAAAATGTATTGACTTTTGATAGTGTGCCGACTGATGGAAGTACCAACCCTGTGACAAGTGACGGTATACATGATGCTCTGGGAGATGTATCCGACCTTGTTGATACAGAGGCAGGCAGAGCGAGTCAGGCGGAGTCCGACCTTGGCGATGAGATTACACAGGTCAAAAACGAGATCGGAAATGTTGAGTCGGGATTGACCGCAACACATAAATACATAAAGGGTGAGTATTTTTATGTTGGAAATGATTTAAAGATAGCCATGACCGATATTGCAGTCGGTGAAACCCTTGCATCCGGGAACAACTACACTAACGCAAGCACGGCGGTTTTAACTTTGCTGCGAGATATGGCAAGGTTAGCAGTTGTATCAAATGCAAATGAGGATAGCTTGACAGCTACTTATGCACACAATGAGGGTAGTATTTTTGTGATAAATTGCACGGTCACAGGCGGCGGCTCAACCTTAGCACCTTATCTTTTGTGGAGGGCAACGGCTGATATTGATATTGGCGATACCATTACATACGGCACCAACATCGAGCAGGTGACCATTGAGGAGCTGATCGCCGAAAAACAGGACGCTCTAACGTTTGACAATGAGCCGACAGAAGATAGTGTTAATCCTGTGACAAGCGATGGAATTTATACGGCGATTGAGAGTGTACAGAATGCCCTTGATGATTTAGGGCTTTATGTAGATGCAGAGGGCTATTTATGCCAATCAATTAACTAAGGAGGACAAAATGGCAGCGAAGGAACACATTATACTTGACGACACAGGAAAGTCAATAGCGGCGGCTATCGAGCGCGTGGCACTAGCTGTAAATGCTCATGCAGGGATTATTTACGGATTTCACATCGCCGCGAATGAGAGTGACCCCGATACGATGGTTACTTATTTAAAGGACGCGGTGGGAATGACTCCGGCACACATGGATTACACCAACGATGTATTCGACTATGGCTCGTGGGGGGATGCTTTTTTCTTGCCCCGTCCGTGTATGCTTAAATCGGATGGCACGGTGGATTATTACCTTAACCCGAACGATTACACAAAAAAAGAGGACGGTGTCACGGCTTCCGATGTCGCAAATACGGCTTATGACGGCAATGCAATGATGGAGTGGGGGCTTCCGGGGCGTAAGATTTGGATGAAGATCGTGCCGGATGTTGGAAACCTCGGGGCTAGTGTTTATATAGCCGACCATCAGGCGGATTCTGATTTTCACGATTATCCTTTCCACAACTCGGAAGGTCAGAGCATGGATCACTTTTATACGGCGATTTATAACGGCTCTGTGATTGACTCTAAGATGCGGTCTTTGAGTGACCAGACGGTCAGCAAGTCGTTAGCGGGTACGGCGGAGATTACGGCGGCTCAATTAAACAATCCATCAGGTCAATTGATGTGGGATATTGATATATTTAGTGACCGTACACTCATCAATATGCTTTTAATACTTATGAGTAAGACCGTTGATACACAGACGGCATTTGGTGAGGGCTTGCATACGAGTGGTTCTGAAGGTATCAATAATGGCTTTAGTACAGGCGTACACAATGCCAAAGGATTATTTTACGGCACTAATTCGGGCGCGGCGGCTACTTATACTAATGCTGTTAAAGTGTTTGGTATGGAAAATTACTGGGGCTTCCAGTGGCGGCGTACAGAGGGGCTGATTCTATCCGATGGTATTATGAAATACAAGATGACCTATGGTCAGGAAGATGGGTCTGGTATTAACGGATATAACACGGATGGTGCAAACTATAAGAGTGCAGGCTCTACGACTCTTAGCGGAACGTCGGGGAATTATATCAAGACAGAATGGTTTAATAGTGATGGCATGTTCCCATGTGGGTCGTTGGATGGATATTCGGCACAATATTATTGTGATGCTTGCTGGTATAATAACTCGGGAGCGCGCTTCGCGCTCTTCGGCGGCGATTCGACCCTTGAGGCTAAAGTTGGCGCGTTCTGTGCGGCTCTGAACCTCGCGGTGTCGCATGCGGGCTGGACCCTTGGCGCGGCTCTCTCTTGTAAACCACTTGCTTGAGAGGGTGAATTTTGCGAAGCAAAAGAGGGGGATACTTCCCCCTGAAGAAGATATGGAAGAACTTGTAACTAAACAACTTGAGATAATCGAGAGTCTTGTACAACTTAATAAAGTAACTTTAAATCTTCTCGCTCAATATATGAGCGTGGAAGAGTATGAATATTTACTTGCTAAAATTACAAATGGCGATGATGTGATTATCTAGGGGCAAGGCGTATGACGCTTCACGCTATTCGGCGGCAATTCGAACAATGAGGCTAAAGTTGGCACGTTCTATGCGAATCTGAACAACACGGTGTCGAATGCGAACTGGAACAATGGCGCGGCTCAATCTTATCATAATTAGGACTATAACTAAAAATACACCTTGCTCCTCACCCCTTGGTGAAAATGAACTTGCAGCAAGCACGGGCTAGTAGTTAATCGAACGTCCGTGAGAGGATAAGAGAATGAAATCTTATAACCACTTGTGGGAGAAATTTATCTCCGATGAAAATATTGATTTAGCTATAAAGAACGCTTCCAAAGGCAAGAAACAAAGAAAATCGGTTAAACGTAGGCTTGACAATCCAAACTTTAAAAAGGAAATCATTTACTACGCTAACCACTTTAGAAACCGCAAACATAAACCCAAAGAGATTTACGATGGAATACAACGCAAGAAACGAACCATCATTGTACCGTCATTTGACGAACAAGTGATACACCATATGGTCGTTAATGTATTAAAGCCGATATTTATGCATGGAATGTATGAGCATTCATACGGGAGTATACCAAACAGGGGCGGTCATAAGGGCAAAAAGGCTATTGAGAAGTTTATCCGCAAACATCCAAAGGACTGTAAATATGTCTTGAAGATGGATATACGTAAATACTTTGACAGTATCCCACATGGCATTTACCTTAACAATCTCCGTAAAATCATACATGACTATAGATTTATGTCAGTATTAGAGGAGATTACAGAGGTTGTACCCAACGGTCTACCACTTGGATATTATACATCCCAATGGACGGCAAATTGGTATTTACAGGGGCTTGACCATTATATCAAAGAGGATTTAAAGGCACCCTTTTATATCCGGTATATGGATGATATGGTGATATTCCACGGCAATAAGCGTAAACTCCACAAGATAAAAGACGCGGTTAAAGATTATCTTAATAAGTTGGGGCTTGAATTAAAAGACAACTGGCAAGTATTTAAATTTGAATACAAAGGCAAATACAGATGCCTTGACTTTATGGGTTTTAGATTTTACCGCAACAGGACGGTACTTAGGCGTAATATAATGCTTAAGCTCACGCGTAAAGCTCGCAAGATATGGAGAGCGGAACGACTTACAGTATTTGCGGCAAGGCAGATGCTGTCATATTTAGGATGGCTAAAATGTACGGATACATACGGAATGTATAGGGAACACGTAAAGCCGTTACTTAATTTTCAAAAATTGAAGAGAAAAATCAGAGGATACGACAAGAACAGGAGGTTAAATTATGGATTGGTATAATGCAGAATCACTGATCGAACCCGCAAGGACTGACACGGCATCTAGCACAAAGTATAACTATGTGCGCCGGAATATCCAGACGGTCACATTGGAGGAAGAGGGCGAGACAATCACAAAGTATGTTTATGAGGAGTGCAAGGTATCTAAGGATTCGTGGGGAATGTACCAGCAATTAGAGCAGGCTCAGGCTGATATTGATTATCTTAATATGATAACGGAGGATTTATAAGATGGCAAGGAAAAAGACAGTAGCACACAGCCCTAACTTTACAAAGGTAAAAGATTACTATGATACCGGTAAATGGAGCATTGACAGGGTATATAAGGCGGTCGGGAAATGGATTACTGCCGAAGAGTATGAAGAGATCACAGGTGAGCCGTATGAATAAGACATTGGAAGAAATCTGCCTTGAACTAATCGACGAAAACGAGAAAAAGACCGAAATGATCGACAAGCTCGTTAAAGAAATCGTGATACTTAAGGCAGAAATATCAAACAAGGAGGATGACGTAAAATGACACCAATAATTGTAGCTATAATCGCAGGGGTCACATCCTCAGGGCTTAGCTCACTCATTATATTTATGATTCAGCGGCACGACAAAAAGACCGGCAAGCGGTCGGCGGAGTCGGATATGCTCTTGGGATTAGGGCATGACAGGATTGTATTTCTTGGCGGTGAGTACATCAAGCGCGGATTTATTACACGAGACGAGTACGAAAACT
Source organism: uncultured Coprobacillus sp. (assembly GCA_964534245.1). Taxonomy (GTDB): domain Bacteria; phylum Bacillota_I; class Bacilli_A; order ML615J-28; family CAG-698; genus CAG-698. The sequence continues at coordinate 13,359 of CAZHQU010000003.1, read as the reverse complement.
TACATGACTATCTGTTTAAGCCATACTTGGAGCTTGGCGGCAATGGCACGGCTCAACGAGTTATGGCTGAGGTGGAAAAACTTCCCCTGAAGGAGGTGATCGAATGAAAGATACAAAGCATTCACTGACCATTTATGTGGTATTCAGCATTGTAATCTTGTTGGTCTATTCGGCGATTGAATTAACTATATCAACTTATTCCGGCATAAGTCACGATACATTAACCACTTGCTTTTATTCGGTCTTTGGTGGCGAGATACTATGCTGTGCCTTGATTAAGATTTTTAAACTCAAGAATGCAGACAAAGAGGTAATGGACGATGAAAGATATAGTTAAAGGTCTGCTTTATATCTTGTCGCCGCTTATCATTTTTATGGCGTGCCATTATCTTTGCTGTTTATTTGTTGGTCTAATACTTTTAATAGGAGGTAAATTTCCATCGCTATGAAAGCTCTACTTATATCCGCAGGGGTCGCCCTGTTTTTCGTACTTAGTATGTTACTTATAATCAAATTTTTTGGATGGGATAAGGACGATGATTAAATCAATATATCACTGCCTGCCTATGTGGGTGTGGGAATTAGGTGTTGTAGCTAGTTATATCGGATTATTTATCATGAGCGTATTGGTCGTGATAACCGTGATCGGAGGTGAGGATGATGAATGATCTATCAACTGTTATGTTTCGAAGTTTTTTGATGATCCTGACAACTGTGATCACAGCCTTTGTAATCCCGTATATCAAAAGTAAGATCGGGGAGAGCAGATGGCAGAGGCTACAGGAGTATGCGGAGTATGCCGTCAGGTGTGCAGAGCAGCTGTATACGGCTGACGAATGGGAAGCTAAAAAGAGATACGTTTACTCTTACGTCCTTCAGAAGTCTGGTGAGCTGGGAATGGATTTAACGGAAAAGGACATTGATCTACTCGTTGAAGGTATCGTTAATCTCGTTAAAAAGGGGTGAGTATATGTCATATACAGATATTGCTTTTTTGGATAAGATCAAGCCTTATGTCCTACAGGATATGGAGGATAGCGGCATTCTGGCGTCGCTGACTACAGCCCAGGCATTTATTGAGAGTAATAAAGGCAACTCCGGACTTACGCAAAAGTGCAATAATCTATTCGGGATTAAAGGCACATATAATGGTCAATCGGGGCGGTTTCTTACGACAGAATACTACAATGGTGTCGCTCAGAGAGTATACGCTAATTTTCGCAAGTACCCCTCATGGGCGGAGTCAATAGCCGACCACTCCGGACTATTTAACCGTCTTACTAGGTATAAAAACCTACGAGGTGAGACGGATTATGTCAAGGCCTGTAATAATGTTAAAGCTGATGGATATGCCACAAGCCCGACGTATTCTACTACACTTTTATCCTGTATCAATAAGTATAAACTTTATGCTTGGGATGCGGAGGTATTAAACAGACCGATTGATAAGCAAAATGTGCTTCCGGCGTCGGAGTACTATCCGGTGCTTAAGATCGGGAGCAAGGGCGATCATGTATTAGCTTGGCAAAGGTTTTTAAATCTATCCGGCTACCATTGCGGATTAGAGGATGGTATATTTGGTAAAAACACAAGGCTTGCTGTGATCGACTACCAGCGAGCACATGGGTTGATTGCTGACGGTGTGATCGGTGCTAAGACATGGGCATCGTTGCCTAAGGCAGCATAAAAAAAAGACTTTTACTCATTTAATGTTTCTCCTTTCGTGCGGAGCCTGTCATCTTTATGGTGGCAGGCTCTTTTTTTGAAAAAAAATAAAAAAAATTAAAATAGGTGTTGACATATACTTGATATAGGTATATACTTATATCAGAGTTAAGGAAAACAACCAACCAATTCAGAAAGGAGAAGCAAAATGATGAAGAAAAATGTATGGGATGAGGCTACTAACGAGGATATGAAGAAGTTTAACGAGGTAGCAAGGTACATCATATTAGGTAGCGATCAGTACGCTTGTGACGATCTGTTTAAGGGCTGTGAGACCATTGAGGATGTAAATGAGTGTGCAGCTGATCTGTATTCGAATGGTTTTTTTGACTGGTACGCCGTGATCGTCGATGATAATAACGATTGGAGCATCGGTGCGATTGAATTTGATGAGGCTGTTGATTGGGCAGACGAATATAAGAGCAACCTGATAGTTAAAGTAAACACTTTTAGCAAGGCCGCGATCTGCGAATATCATCGCGGCGAGGATTTTTAAGGAGGCACGCATGACTGAATCGCAGAAGCAGGCTCAACGGCGATATGACGCTAAAAGCAAAAATAAGTGGAGAATGTTCCATTTTAAGCTAAACAAAGACACTGACAAAGATATAATCGACAAGATGGAATCCCAGACGAGTATACAAGGATACATTAAGGAACTTGTCAGGAAGGATATCGAATAAGATCAAGCCTGCTCTCTTCGGAGGGTGGGCTTTATTGTATCAATAAATATACAATTTCGTGTCCACTTCCGTGTCCACTATTTCTATATTATGATGTAGATATTTATAAAATTCTATATCTATGTATAGTAAACGGGCATAAAAAAACCGCTCAACCATGCGGCTTTGACGGTTGAGCGGCTTAAATGCTATGATCTTTTAAAAAGTCGGGGCGACAGGATTCGAACCTGTTAACTTTGGTCTTGTAAATACCGTATTTATGCGGTTTTTTTAATTTTCGTGTCCACTTTCGTGTCCACTATTTTCAAAATCGGTTTGAAGTCCGGTAAAATAATCATTTATCTTTTGGTTCATTTTTTGACGTTCATCATCTATGGCATGACGGTAAATATTTTTGAGAGCTCCATCGGATCCCCATCCCCCACGCTGCATGATATATGCATCCGGGATCCCCATAGCATGTTGTATTGAGGCGGAATAGTGTCGAAGGTCGTGAAAGCGAAAATGAGAAACACCTGCCTTTTTTAAGACCTTGCTGAAAGTCTTAGTAATGTAGTTGGGATTATGAGCCACAATAGAACCCTCTATCCCTTCCAACTCTTTTATTACGAAATCAGGATATTCTATATATCGGTTTCCGGCGGCGGTCTTTGGCTTGTCCTTGATAACCCAGTTACTGTGTCCTTTATCAACCATAGCCTTATTTATATGCACAACATTACCTTTGATATCATCAGATGTAAGAGCGCATACTTCTGATCTCCTCATGGGTCCATACGCGCCCAGAAGTATAGCGATCAACAAATCCTTTTGTCCGTTCTGGCGGATATAAGAGATGATCTTGACCACATCATTATTAACCGGGATATAAAGATCAGGTCTGTTTTTGCTTGGTAAAGTCGTTGTGAGCTTAATTTCGGGCTTAAATTGTCCAAGTATAGCAGATATAAAGCCGTGTATATTATAAACGGTTTTAGGCTTATCTCCGTGCGCACAGCGGGCATTTATAAAACGCTGAATAACCTCTTGCGTAATATCGTCAAGACAATAGTTTTTTAATGGTGCGAGGTCTTTATCAAGGCATCTCCTGTATTCTCTTACGGTGGACGGACTCAAGACAGAGGCTCTATCATCTATATAACGCCGTCCGGCTTCTCCAAAGGTCAAATCTGCATGAGATTCAATCCGTTTGGTCATGAGATACTGTGTTGCAAGATATTCAGCCTCTTTTTTAGTTGGTGCGGTGAAGGATTTACGTATCTGATTACCATTTGAGTCTATCCCTGCAAAGACACGGACCCTATAAGCTCCGGAGGGGAGTTTTTTTGCTGTTGCCATAAGATCACCTCGATTTTGTTGATTTTTAAACTGTTATGTTATATAATCAACTTAATAGGAAGCCAAAAGCGAGACACCTCCTCGCCGCCGGCAAACAACACGTATCTGAGGACGGAACAGGCAGCCGTCACCCTCGATGGAGATGCAGATTTGCCATCTGCCGATACGTAATCAACTTAATAGGGCAGTTAGTGAGCAGCCGACTCTGCCCACTCTGGCTTAGTAAGAACGAAAGAATAACCGTCTTTTCCGTGCCAAGGAGTGAAGACGGTTATTTCTTTTTGGAAATAAGAAAGACGAACGTTGCAACCGCTGTAAGCATGATAACAAATTGTACCAGCCCATCATAGGAAACATAGCCCATACGCATCACCTCCCGAATATTCAGAGGGGCAATGCCAACCGTCCCGCTAACTGCCCTATTAAATTGACTATCTAATGATTTACTGATGCCGGAAAATCATCCCGCTTTATTTAACTCTTCTAAACCCTGTATATATTTTTCGTTTTCCGTAAGATCGGAAACATAATCATAGGCTTTATTTCTTCCTAAATCGTTAAGCATGTTGTATTTATCCAGTAGCTCTGATTCATCTGATCTTAGTTGCACCGGTGCAACCGGATCGGAGGCCGGGGCAGCAGGCTGATCGTTCCAACCCATGAGTATTTGGGGATCAATATCAAATACCTTAGCAAAAGCCATAATCTTACTTTCCGCTAAATCAACATTGCCCGCTTCAATTTTGGCTATCATACTTCTATCTGTATACCCCATCTTCTTGGCAAGCTCATCTTGCGACCATTTATTTTCTTTCCTCAAATTACGTATGTTCTCATATAACTTCATCATATAAATGCTCCCTTCTAACCTTAATATAAACATAAATTGAAAATAATTCAACATATTTGTAAAAAAATGTTGACACAGATTCACGCCAGTGATATATTGTCAGTGTGAATATAATTCACGAACAAAATGAAAGGAGGCTTTTAGATAGAAGTGGTAGATATTGAGCTTTTAAAGAAAACTATCAACGACAGGGGAATTACAATAGTCAAATTATCAGAGAAGAGCAATATAGAACGCGCGACTTTGTACAATAGACTTAATAATAAGGGTGAATTTACCGCATCTGAAATTGTAGGATTATCAGATGCTTTGCGGCTTACAAAGGATGAAAGAGACAGTATTTTTTTGATTGAAAACGTGAATTAAATTCAACTGATGTATCACCCTACGGTTAGCACATGATTAGGAGAAAGATAACCATGATAGAAAGACGAATCTTAAAAAACTCAATGAAGCATATTGCAGATGACCTCAATAAGGACATATGGAACAATCCTTATGAGGACATCTGCTCGCTTCATAAGGAATTAGTACGAAATACGCTGTGCCGGTTTGTCCTTGGCTGCTTCGGTCTGTATTCGCTTGTAGGCTTCATTGTACTTTTGAAAAAGCTCTTCAGGGGTAATATCTGAAAGATTCTGATTTTGAAGCCATAGCAGAGCTAATTCTTTATATTCTTGAATGAGATTAGCCATAATATGATCTCCTTTCTATAAACTTGGATGCTGCAACATCCTGTGGGGAGATTATAACACACGGTTGCACCGGTGCAACAGAAAAGAGGGTAAATGCCAAAGGTCAAATATAAAGACGCTAGAGACCTCGCTATATGGGAACTAGTAGAGCGGTACCTAAAGAAGCGAGGCAGGAATCAAATATGGCTTATCAAGATCACCGGCATACCAGAACAAACTTACTACAAGGCTAAGCGTAATCCGGAGTATCTGCGGATACCTCAGCTAAGAGCCATACTTGATACCCTCCGTGTGCCGGAAGAGGAGAGAAAAGGACTTATATGAAAGGGGACAATGATGGGGATTAACTGGGATCTGATCATAAAGATCGACACGATAGTTATATCTATCGTGGGAGCAATCACTCTATTTGAGCTCGCAAGGGCGATTTTGTGGGAGATAGAGGATATCTTAAATAATTATAAGGGAAGGAGTAATGAAAATGTACATGGTGAGGATTGGCGAGGACACTGTACGCGTCGTTGATAAGGATGATGCAAAGACTTTGACGGGAAAACTCTTTGATATGGGCTGTGATGAGCGCGTATCAACAAAGCTGGTGATCAGCGATGAAGACCTTAAGGAGGACGCTGAAGATGGATGATACAGATTTAATCCTTGCTGAAATAAAGCAAACAGGATACTTAAACAGACGGTTTACGAGGAAGGATACTTTAAGCAGAAAATGGGGCTTCTACATCAATCTGGAAGCCCGTGAGAATAATGACATCGAAATTAACTATTTCAATGGTCGGATCCATGCCGATATCGTTGAAAAGCTGGGATTGCTTGAAGATATCCTTGAAAAAATATCAATTAGCCAGCTTATGGCTCTTTGTAAGACCTTGGAGGAATGATATGGCAGAACGGAGGATGTTTGCTAAGTCTATAGTACTGAGCGATGCATTTTTGGACATGCCTTTATCAGCACGCTGCCTTTACTTTACGCTTGGAATGCTTGCGGATGATGATGGCTTTGTAGGAAGTCCTAAATCGATCATGCGCCAGTGCGGAGCCAGTCAGGATGATATGTCTATATTGTTACAGAAAAGATATGTCTTAGGGTTCGATTCCGGCGTGATCGTGATCAAGCATTGGCGGATGAATAATTATCTACAGAACGATCGCAAAAAACAGACAACCTATATTGATGAACTATCCCAGCTGGTCATTGACCAAAGAGGCGCATACACGGAAAAGAGTGAAATAGAGCTTAAAGAGATAGAGTGTACATCACCTGCTGAACCGGTCAATGAGGGCATGTATACAGAATGTATACAAAATGTATACACAGGTAAGGATAGGTTAGGTAAGGATAGGTTAGGTAAGGATAGAGAGATAGCGCGCGCACGCGAGGACGAACCAATTACTCTGGGAGTCTACGGCAATGTCAGATTAACCAAAGGCGAACTTGATGAGCTTATCAAGCAGTATCCGGATGATTACAAGGACATGATCGAAAACTTATCAACCTACATGCGGAGCAAGGGCAAGCTGTATGATGATCATTTCGCAACGATGATGCGTTGGAAATATCAGGACAACACAAAGGGCAAGGCTCCACCAGGCAATGATTTTTGGAGTGAGTTTGACAAGCTGAAGGAGGAACTAAATGACGAAAGCTGAAACATTGGAATTGATCACAAAGATACGTGCATATTTCCCTTCATGGAATCCCAAAGTCTCCCCCAGAGAGCTTGTTGATACATGGTTTGAGGGTTTAAGAAAATATGAGTATGAGCCGGTAAAGGACATGCTCAGAACTTATGTCGAGAATGACGAGTCAGGTTTTGCTCCGGCAATCAGTCAGCTAATACCGAGATCAAACAGAAATGGATTTACCGGCAGGATATATTCCCATGAGGATTTTATCGAGATGGAAAGGGCTGCACTTGCAGATTTGGGGCTATGAAAGTAAGTGGAATAACCATACCGGTAAATGTTGAAGTGGTGTTCGAACACTTTTGCACTGACTGCGACAAATGTGATCCGGTGATCGTCGAAAAATCTATATCGATCGACGGTATAGAGAAAAAGATCAACAGAATCTCCTGCGAAAATACCGGGATATGCCGGAATATACGCACGATAACAGCTACAGAAAAAGCAAAGGATTATCCGTTTGCATGAATGAGACAGCAGATATTTACATCGGCATATCGAGAAAATGTCCAAGACCGGGCAAGGGAATGTATATTGCGATTCTGGAAGCTGAAACGGCTTCGGGCAAGACCGGAACCTTGACTATACGCAAGCAGCTTAATTATGTTACGCCGCATCAGTTGGAACTCAACGCGATAGTCGATTCCATGAAGCGATTTAAAAGAGCTTGCAGTGTTAACATCCATTCCGAACACGGATGGTTCAAGACGGTGAGGGAGAGAGGATGGTTTGACACCTGGCAGCAGGCTAACTGGATCGTGAACGGACATCCGGCAGCAGGCTCAGAGCTTTATCAGGAAATATATATGTTTGAAACAGTCTGCCGAATGAAGATCGGGGTTATTGACAAGGATTTAGGGAGCTATAAGACGTGGCTGGAAAACGAGATTCAAAATACCATTCCCATTCAGTAAAAATGCGGCTTTGCGGGTTTTTGAGGGTTAATTTTTAAGAAAAAGGAGCAAAATGCCGTTCTCATTCAGTGAAAATGCGGCTTTGAGAGGTTTTAGGGGATGAAAAAGAAAAGAAAGAAAGTGCCGTCAAGATTTTATCAGGACGATGGAGAGTGTTTCCTGTGTGCAAGGCTTGAAAGATGGCCAAAATATCACAAAAATCTTGAAAGACATCACATCTACTGGGGAATACACAGGAAACAGTCAGAACAGCATGGTTTTACCGTATACCTTTGCCCACATCATCACCGGGGAGATGAAAAGGGAGATAAGGACGCGGTACACAGACCTGATAAAAACGATTATGGCGACTATATCAAGAGATGGGCACAGCAAGAATATGAAAAAACGAATACCCGGGAAGAGTTTATGGAAATATTCGGAAAGTCATGGTTGTGATTCTAACGGCGAACCCTAGCCGTGAGAATAGAGGTTGAAACACCGGGCGCTGCAGAGCCGAAAGAAGTTGTTAATCTTGCCAGTACTTTAAAGTATCACATTGGGGCTTAAGTAAAAGTCATACCCCCCGAAAAAACGCTTAAGCCCCATATTGGAGGAGACATGACGATAACTAAGAGACATATCATAAGGCCGCGAGTCGGCGAAGTAATCAAAAAGAAATATATAACGAATGACGGAAAATTCCAGACCTGCAACAAGGAATTAACAGTCATTGAGCACTATACACATCATATCCTGTGTGAGGATAATCGCGGCATAAAGGAATCAATCAACAATGGTGAGCTTATCATGATGGGACTTGCTTACAACGGATAAGGAGGACAGCATGTGGGATAAATTCGGAGAGTTTGATTCTTGGGAAGAGATCAATAAGGCTGCTGAAGGTCAGAAGGAGGAGGGAGATAAAGAAGCCCTTAAGGAGCTGGCTGAGGAAAACGGCATTGATATCGAGGACGCTGAGGATTATTTCGACAACGTGATTCCCGAGCTGTGTAATCCGCTTATTGCGGCTCTTGGAAAGATAAAGGTCGAAGAGGAGGATCTTAAACCCAAGGATATTATGGTGGACTGGATAAACTATATTCGAACACTCTGTTCGAGTGATAAAAATATATGCATGGCAGTCCGCAAGAAGGATAAAAGCCTTAAGGGATGTATCGGGGCACTGCTTAAGTGGAGCTTTGACCATCAACAGAATGTCGATAAGGATATCATCAAGGCGGCAGGTGTTAAAACAGGCAAGGTGACTCTTGGTGTTCCGGGAATGAGAGAAGCCCATAAACTTATCAAAGAATATTATCTGGGAGGCTGACATGAGAGAAACAGTAGAAGGACGCTGCGAACACATGCGCAAGATCCCGGATGAGGAAGTTAAGTGGGCGGAGGATCAGTTTGATATCAAGGGATACATCTATTACAAGAAGATCGGAAACATAGCTCATTGTTTTTGCGGAGCTTGTGGAGCAAGCTATTTTGGCTTGTGGAAAGCAAGCGAGGATCCCTTTGAGGCAGCTTGTCAGCATTTAATAAAGCCCGCACATAATAAGCCGGGCAAATGCGAACGCTGCGGATATGAGACAAAATATAAGGCTCAGGGCAAAGTGAGACCTTCTTATGTAGCCGCAAAGGGCAGATATGTCATAGGTCAGCGGATGGGCGAGGATGAGTTTGTCTTTAGGATATTCGACATAGAACAGGTCATGTGCACTAACAAGAAGACGGAATATGACCATATGGAATATATAAGAGTCTTCTTAAGACCGGGAAAAGGAGCACAAAAGGATTATTATGTACATGATCCCTGGCAGAGTATAGATCGATGGATCCCTCACAATATCGGAGGCATGAGAAATATAAGCATGCCGGATGAAGCTCTTATATCACCGGGAACATGGAAAGAGATCAGGAATGTACCAATGTTTAGGTATGTTCCGAGACCGGACAGTAAGGAAGCGATAGATGATTTCTTTAGCAATAAACAGTTTCCGACAGTCAGATATTACGAAGCTGCTGCAAGATGCCCTGATTTTGAAATGATCGTAAAGACCGGGATGTGGAGGCTCATCAATTCTATAGTCTGGAAGCTTGGGAGCGGCTACAGAGCAGACAGGGCTACTTACTGGAACAGACTCGGAATATACAAACACAGGGTTAAGGAACTTATTGAGGCATATGGAGATGGCGAACTCTTAAAGGTCTTCCAGCTTGAGAAGATGTCAAAATCACACTGGAAGGAAGAAGACATTCAAGTAGTCATATACAGGATGGGCACATGCAGAAGTAACGAGATACAGACTCTTAGCACCGTATACAGATATACAAGCCCTGCGAAATTTGAGAGGTATATCGAAAAGGTCATGCAGAATGAGGGATGTGGAGCATTCGGGGAATATATAGATTACATCAGAATGCGCAAGGCGATGGGATATGACTTATCAAACGAGATTATCTTATTCCCGAAGGAGCTTCACAGGCGGCATAATGAAATGGTCCTTGAAACTGAGAACAAGGAGCTGGATAAACGCAAGAAGGAAGTGCTTGAAAAATATCCAAAGATTGCGGAGAAATACAAGAAGCTTTCAAATATCTACAGCGCAGCGGCAGCAGGCTATGTCATAAGGCCGGCAAAGGACGCGGCAGAGATAGTGACAGAGGGCAGGTTTTTACATCACTGCGTCGGTACAGATATGTATTTAAGCTCACATAACACGGGAAGATCAACAATCCTGTTTTTAAGAAAAGCCGCTGAACCGGATATGCCTTTTATAACAGTCGAAATCAAGGGAGAGAGGATAAAACAGTGGTACGGGGCTTATGACAAAAAGCCTGAGAAGGAATATTTTGACGCATGGCTTAAGACCTACACAAATGAGCTTAAGAAACACAAGGAGAAAAAGCAACATAAAAAAGCGGCGAAAACCGCATAAATACAGAATGGGAGAGGCGATATGAGTGAATTGGCACTATACAGCAACATCAATACTGTCGAATCGCTAAAAAATGCGATAAACACTGAATTGACCAGTGCAGCAGTCAGCTTTGTAAGGATAGGCTATCTTTTAAAGACAGCAAGAGATACAGATATCCTTAAAGATTCATACTATGCGGATATGTATGATTTTGCTACGGCTGAATTTGGGCTTGATAAGTCACAGGTATCAAGATTTATCAGGATAAACGACAGATTTTCGGTTAATGGCTATTCCGAAAATCTGGAGGAGAGATACGAGGGCTTCGGATCGGCGAAGCTCTCCATCATGCTGACTCTTCCGGATGAGATCAACGAAGAGCTGTCTCCAGAGTACTCCAAAAGTGAGATAAATGCGATAAAATCTGAATACGAGGCGGAATCCAAGATATCTGATCTTGAAGTCATGATGGAAGAAAAGAGAGATGAACCGGATGAATTTATAGCTATGATCATAAAGGAGCTTAACGATGAACACCCGGATGCCGCCAGATATCTTAATGACACTATGAAGATAGCGGCTAATATGGGAATTACAGTCAATGATGCAGACATCATGGAAGCGTATATTCCGGATGGAGTAGGAACCTACAGTATCAGGATCCCGGGACAGGGAAGGTTTATGGTAAGTATGAAACCGGAAGGGATCGCTATCGTCAATATGAGAGAACCCGAGAACAAGAGCCCTCTTACATGGCAGGAATTTAAGGATGTACTGCTTGAAGACATGAAGGTGAGGGATTTTCCGAAAGAAGAGAAAAAACCGGAAAAGAATAAGGCTAAAAAGGTGAAACCGGCCAAGCCGAAAGAAAATCCGTATGTTAAAGAAGTTCGAGAATACCACGAAAGGGAGAAAGTTGCACCGGTGCAACAGGAAGAAACCGCAGAAATACAAAATGAGGATGCTCCTGAGAGGTTATCGGAGGATGATGCCGAGATCGTGGGACAATCGACAGACAATGTAGCACAGGAAGATAAAGAGGACAATCCGGCAGCAGGCACGGAAAAGGAAGCAACCACGGCAGCAGGCGAAAACCTTACATCTTCTCAAACGGACATGCTTGAATGGCTCGACCTGATCAGAAGGAAGGTAGTACCTGAAGATGGATCCCGACCTGACTGGGTGAGTATATTGGATGAGATAAAGACCATGGAGAGATTTGTTAAGCAGTTTACGTTCTAGGAGGAGAGAATGCACGAATTATTGAAAAGGATGATCAATGACAGGTGTACGGAAGATTTTTACGAATGGCTGTTAAGCATTGGATACTTTGAGTGCCCTGCGGCAAAGAGCCACCACGGCAACTACAGGGGCGGACTGTATGATCATAGCTTACAAGTGGCTAAAGAGCTTCAAGTCCTTACAGACAAGTTGGGGCTTACATGGGAAGATCCTTCATCACCTTATGTCATAGGTTTACTGCACGATATATGCAAGACAGATGATTACAAGTACAACTTTGGCGATACATCTGATATCAGATGGGATCCTGAACACAGCGGTCATGGCATGAAGTCAATAGTAATGCTTGCCGGGCATATCGACCTCACAGAAGAAGAGAAGTATTGCATAATCTACCATATGGGAGCATTTACTGATAAAGACGACTGGAAATATTACAACAAGGCTATAAAGAAATATCCAAACGTCCTATACACCCACATGGCTGACATGATCGCAAGCCAGATTAAAGGGGTGTAGATATATGACCAAAAAACACGAAAGGAGAAAAACATGGAAAGAATGGTAACTATCAACGGAGAGAAGTTAAGGGAGCTGATTACTGATAAGGGCGTGTCTATCGGTAAGGTATCGCAGGAGGTCGGCTTTGACCGGGGATACATCACCAAGTGCACCCGGGATGGAAGGATGAGCAAGGTTTGTATTAAGGCATTGGAACACGCCTATGACATCAACCCGAACGAGTACACGATTGAGGATAAGCGTGATGTAAATGACTACGATGGTGTATTTAGGGATGCAGACGACATACGGGGTCGCATCAGGGAAGTATGCGGTACACAGAGGATGTTGGGGCTTGCGATAGGGAGAAGTGAAAGCTATATTTCAGAATGGCTGAACGGTAACACTACCCTGTCCAGTGGTGATGTAATAGGCATCGCCAAGGTGTTAAAGGTAGACAGAAGTAGCATACCGTCCAATGTTAATGATATACCAGAGCCGGAAGAAACGCAAGCAGAAACACAGGCGGTTGACTTATCAGAGGTGATTGACAGACTTGATAAGCTGACGGATAAGGTCGGCGGTATAGAGGGCGTTAATGGCAAGCTGGATGAACTTAATGCGGCGGTCAAGCTGATCGGCAATCTGCTTATGCAGGTGATCGAAAATCAGAGGGTACGCCAGAAGCCCGTAGCGGTAGCACCCGAGAAAAAGCTAATTAACATTTAATCTTTGTCATAGGTTGTCTCCAAATCCTGATTGTAATATCACATCCTCTGTGTATATCAGGACAGTGCTTAT
>CAZHQU010000002.1:0-35142 GCA_964534245.1 uncultured Coprobacillus sp. | reverse complement strand
TATATAATAGCATTAGGTTTTAACTTTTATAAACTGCATAATAAGAAAAAAAGAAGCCTAATCTAAAATTTTAAAAATGTCTATTTTACGATTTTTTGTACACACTTTTTTAGGAGGAAAAGCAAGTAAATATAATATAAGGGTGATATAATGAAATAAGAGGAGCGATTTGCTCCTCTTTAATGTTATTAGGGTTGATGTAAGATAAAAATTATTTTATTTTTTTACATCCCCTCAGACTGTTGACAAATTTGGTCAGCAGTCTTTTTTATGATTGAGAAAAAGTAAAAATCTCAACTTCATTATAAAAAAAACAACTTGAATTTGTATGTTTAGAACAATTAGTTCCTCAAGATCATATTTTAAGAAAAATTGAAAATGCAGTTAGTTTTGAATTTATTCACGACTTAACAAAAGACCTATATAGTCATACTGCTGGTAGGAATTGTCTTGATACGGTTACGTTTTTTAAAATTGTTATACTTAGTTTCTTAACAGGAAAGAATAGTATTAGAGCAACTTTAGAAGATACTAAAGTTAATATGGCTTATCGTTGGTTTTTAAACCTATCTTTAACTGGAACAGTACCTAGTTATTCTACTTTTAGTAAAAACTATTCTCGTAGATACGAATCATCTGATGTATTCGATAAAATATTTAATACTATCCTTGAAGCTTTAATTGATAATAACTTAATTGATACATCTATTATATTTGTTGATGGAACACATATAAAAGCTAATGCTAATAAAAAGAAATTTATTAAAAAAGCTGTTAATGTTGAATTTACTAAATTTGAAAAAGAAATTCAAAAAGAAATAAAAGCATATAGAAAAGAAATCGGTCGTAAAGATGATGATGAAAATATTGATATTGATAAAGAAACTGGCGAAGTAAAAGACATAAAAGAAACAAAAGATATAAATGTTAGTAAAGTTGATCCTGATAGTAGAATGTTTGTAAAAGGAGAGCACGAAAGAGTTTTTGCTTATGTCGATCAAGTAGCATGTGATCATAATGGATATATTTTAGGTTTTGATGAAAATAGTGGTAATATGCATGATTCTAAAGCTTTCTTACCTTTTTATGAAAAATACTTATCAAAATATAATCCATATGTGGTATGCTGTGATGCGGGATATAATAATGCCTTTAATGCTAAATGTATGATGGATAATAATGTAAATCTATTAGTTCCGTATGCTAGACCAAAAGGTGGAAAAGATTTATTTAATAATAAGTTTAGTTATATTTTAGAGTGTGAGAGTTATCTATGTCCAAATGGTAATCTATTACATAAAAACAACGTAACAAAAGATGGTTATGTTGAATATATAATTGAACCACATAATTGCAATAATTGTCCTTTTAAAAAAGAATGTTTAAAAAGTTATAAAAGAAAAACTATTAGAAGACATATGTTTCAAGATTGTGTTGATGTTTGTAAAAATAATAGACTATCAGATGAAGGTAAAGAAATCTATAGTTTAAGAAAAGAAACAATAGAGAGAGTCTTTGCTGACGGAAAAGAAAAACATGGTCTTAGATATACTAGATTTAAAGGACTTAAAAAAAACAGACATTTACAATGTCTTCTTTACGCATGCCTTAACATCAAAAAAGTAGCCCTATTACTAAGTAAAAGGGCTATAAACAAAACAAAGATATGTGATATGTAGAGATAATTCTCTAGTTTTTTATTTTTTAGTAATAAATAGCTAAAATAGTTGTATATTTTCATTACATTTTAATAATATAAAAAATAAAGTGCTGACAAAAATTAATTTGTCAACACTCTGACTCTATGGAAAATCATAGAGTTAATTATTTAATTATCTTAAGAAGCAGAGTAAATCCTTAAGAAGTCTGTTTCATAAGTTTCATATACTGCAGCGAATTCTTCTTCATAATCAGAACCTTTAAACATAGCATTGTTTGCAGGAGCTTTTAATGGAGTTGCAGATGTAGAACCATATAATGCATGTGCTGGATCGTAAAATACACGTTTAGCATTATAGAACATAATAGCTTCGATTGATTCTGGGTCATCGATACGGCTCTTTAAACTTGTTTCAATAATATTTTCAGCATTGAATGTTGGGTCAGCTTCTTGATACTTAATAGTATTTAAGAACATTTCATTCATAACAGCCCATACTTTTTCGTAACCATTAGCACCTAATTCAGCTGGATAACTTCTACCTGCAACGTACATATATGCAGATAAGCCAGATACACCAATTCTAGTGTCTTCTTTAGCTACATCATCTGGATATGGGAATGGAACATAACCGAATTCAGTTGTACCTTCACCCCACATCTTATCAGTCCATCTACCAGAGTTTCTTACGAACCATAAGTAACCAGAAGTCATTAATGTACCACCACCGTCTGATCTGAAGAATGAGTTAGCAACGTCATCTGATTCTGCCCATGTAATATTAGTATTAACAGCACCAGCTTCAACTAAGCTCCAAATTAAGCTTGTAGCTTCTTTTGATTTAGATGTTAAAATATTAACTTTAGAACTTTCAGTGTTAGCAATAACTTGACCAGCAGCATTTGTCATACCATACCAATAATAATATGGAGCTCCACCAAGTACATATTCATTTTCACCTAATTTAGCTTGAGTTTCTAATACCCATTGTTTGAAGTTAGTGTAAGTCCACTTACCTTCATTAAACATCTTAGCTGGATTTTCAACTCCTAATTCTTTTAACCAACCATAGTTGTAATATAAACCTAAGTCTACGAATGTAGCTGTTGAAGAAATACCAGTTGATGCAACATATAATTTACCTCTATAGCTACCAGCAGCTTTTAATGCAGGTTCCATTTGAGATAGACCATATCTACCATACATATCAGATACGTCAAGAGCAGCATTTGCGTTAGCAAATTGGTAAATCCAGTTTGTAGAAACAATACCTAAGTCACATTGACTTGTTCCGTTTGTAGCATTGTTAATAATCCAGTTAATACGAGCAGTTCCCCATGGAGCGTCATCTGGATATTTAACAACTTGAATATCACAGTTGTAATTATTTTCAACTTCTGACCACGCTCTTTGTTTATAAACTTTGTCAGGTTGTTTGTAACCTTCTAAGAATGGGTCGTTATCAGTTAATGCTGAATCAGCATTCATGATAACAATTACATAACCTTTCATATCACCAATTTCATATGGTTCAGGTTCTTCTTTAATTTCGATTGAGAAATAATTAGATTTCTTATTTGGGTTTAATACAGAAACAGCTCTTACTCTGAATGTACCAGGAGCTATAGCATTGATTATACCAGTTTCATCAATTGTACCAAGTTCTTTACTACCACTATGAACTTCCCATGTAACTGATTGAGAAACGTTTTCAGGATATACTTTTGCAGAAATCTTTAATTTATAACCAACATACATATTCTTTTCACCGTCAACTGTTAAATAATCTACTGTCCAAATTTCATCTTGTTTTTCCTCAACAGTAACTGGATAAACAACTACGAGTTCAGGATTTGCATTAGAAGTTACAGTAATATTAGCTGTACCAGGAGCAACAGCAGTAACCTTACCATCTTCATCAACTGTAGCAACAGCTTCATTATCAGAAACGAATGTAACTCTTGGATCACCATTTTCAGGTTCAACAGAAACAGTTAATTGTCTAGTTAGACCTTCAGTGATAGGTTTAGTAGATAATTCAGCTCCACTTATACCAGTTAATACAAATGATGTTGGAGCAACATAATCAGCAACAGTAACATCAATTTCAAAGTATACTTCTGGATTAGCAGCACTGAAGCAAATTAATGTAGCAGTACCAACGCCAGCAATATAAGGATTTCTTGATGAAGCATAAATACCAATTACAGATTCATCAGATGATTCCCAATAAACAGTTTTATTTGAAACAGTAGCTGGTTCAAATGTTTTTTCTAATTGAGTACTTAAAACATCATGTAATAAATAACTTTCTTTTGCAGAAGTAATAGTTAAACCTTCAACTAACACGTCAGCTTCTTCAGCAGTAGCAACGATTTCAACAGTGATTGAACTTGTAACTTTTGCAGTAGCAGCAGATGTAACAGTAACTTTAACTTTACCAGTAGCAACAGGTGTTAAAACACCAGATTGGTCAACTGTTGCAACAGCTTCGTTATCAACAGACCAAACAACATCAGTGTAAAGTGCATCAATAGGGTAAACAACTACGTCTAAAGATAAAGCAGAACCTAATGCATGCTTAGTTTTTTGACCAGTGATTTGTAAATAAGTTGGTAAACCTTCGATAACTTCTTCTTTACCACATGAGCAAACACCATCAACATATTCACAGTCGTGAGGTTCGCCACATTCACAAGAACCATTTACAAATATATGTTCATGTTCTTTAACTTCTTCTTTACCGCATGAGCAAACACCATCTACATATACGCAGTCATGTTTTTCACCACAAGCACAAGAACCCTTTACGAATACATGTTCATGTTTTTCTTCTTCAGCACCACATTCACATTTACCATCTACATAGTTATGAACGTGAGCTTTAGCTTTAACAGTAATTTCGATTTGACCTTTTACAGAACTATCAGCATTAGAAGTAGCTGTAATAGTAACAGTTCCTTCCTTAACACCTTTAACAGACCCATTAGATACTGTAGCAGTTGCTTGATCACTTGATTCCCAAGTAACGCTCTTATCAACAGCATCTTCTGGTAAAACATTAACTTCTAACTTAATAGTAGCGCCAACTTCAACTTCATTAGCACCAGAGATTTTGACTTCAGTAGGTTTCTTTTCACTACATCCAACAAAAACTAATCCTAAAGCTAGAACAAGTAAAAATGCTAGAATTTTTTTCATGTTTTCCTCCTAATTATTTTGATATTGAAAAAAGTAGAAAACCTTTTCATATCTTGTCTATATTTTAACACATTTCATAATTTTTTGCAATACTATTTCAAATAAATCATGATAGTTAACTGCGTTTTTATATATTATATCTATAAATAAATGCCCTTGTAAAAAGCATTACAAGGGCAATATTTCCTATCTTATTTAGAACCGTATGCAACAATGAATTTATTTTCAACTGCTGAGTAAATAGCATCTAATTCTGCCATTGCATCAGCACCTTTTACAGAATTAATAATTGCTGTAGTAGTTTCACCAGACCAGTTGTATTGGAATGATTGATCAAATAATGGGTCAAATAATGTCTTAGATCCATCATAGAAAATTGCTGCATCAACAGATTCTGGGTCATCAATTCTACTCTTTAGTGAAGTAGCTTTAGTTTCATATTCATTATATAATGGGTCAGATTTTTGATATTGAATAGTTCTTAAAAACATATCTTGAACTGCACGATAGATTCCTTCAGCTTCTACGCCAGCAGGATATTGTCTACCAGCAATCATCATAATAACTGATTCACCAACAAAGTTAACTCTTGTATCTTCTTTATCCATGTTATCTGGATATGGAAATGGAACATAACCGTATTCTGTTGTGCCTTTACCAAATAGATCAACAGGCCATCTACCAGAATTTCTTACGAACCAGAATTCACCTGGAGCAAAAATTGCACGTTGTTCATTGAATGGAACATTACTTTGGTCATAACCAATTTCATTAATTGAATAGCAACCTGCAGAAACTAATGCTTCTAAAGTTTCAATTGCATCAAGAGAATATTGATGAGTTAAATTTAATTGCATTGATGTCTTATCAGCTAATTTAACACCAGCAGCATTAACCATACCTGACCAATAAATACTTGGTCCACCAGATAATACATAACTATTTTCAGGTAATTTAGCTTGAGCTTCTTTCGCCCATTGTTCGAATCCAGATAAAGTCCATTTACCTTCATTGAAAAGTTTTGCTGGACTTTCTAATCCAAGTTGTTTAACTAAACCATAGTTATAGAACATACCTTTAATAACATAGTTACGAGTTCCACTTAAACCTACTGATACGCAATAGTATTTACCATTTGCTGAAGAAACTTCTTTTAATGCAGGTTCAATTTGGTTTTTTCCATATGTTGCAAAGAATTTAGTAGTATCAACTGCAGCATTTGCACCAGCGAATTGGTTAATCCATTGACCAGCTACTACACCAAAGTCAGTTTGACTTGTTCCGTTTGTAGCATTGTCAATAATCCAGTTAACACGAGCAGTTCCCCATGGAGCTTCTACTGGATAAGCTTTTACGATAATCTTACAATTGTATTCGTTTTGAACTTCTTCCCAAGCTTTTTGTTTGTAAGTTTTATCTGGACTAACATATCCATCTAAGAATGGGTCAATATCAGTTAATGCTGAGTCAGCATTCATAATTAAAATCTCATAACCTTGTAAGTCAGGAATTGCAGGTAATTCAGGTTCTTTTGAAATCTTAATAGCAACCCATGGACTTTCTTTACCATTAACAGTACTTACTGCTCTAACACGTGCAGTACCTTCAGAAACACCAGTTAATACACCTTCTGGTGAAATAGTAGCAATTCCTTCAGACTTAGAATGTAATTCCCATGTAACAGATGTTGAAGCACCTGATGGAGTAACTTCTACAGAGAATCTTAATTGATAACCAATGTATAATTCTTTATCACCATTAAATACAGCAGCAACTGTATCAGGACCTTGGCCAGGAACGAATGGTTTTGTAATTGTTAATGTATATTCGCCTACAACACCAGTAACATCAGTAGCTTTGAATTTAGCTTCACCTTCAGCAACAGGAGTAACTTTACCAGTTTCATCAATTGTAGCAATTTCAGGAGTCAAAGCTTCCCAAGAAACTTGATAATTAGCATGTTCTGGAACTGGAGTAACATTTAATGTGCATGTTTCTTCAGTACTAATTTCTCTACCTTTAATTTCTAATCCAGTTAATTCTGGAGAAGCAACAATAGTAATTTCTAATGTTGTTTCACATTGAGAAATAGTATCAACAACTGTAATAGTAACAGTACCTTCTTTTAATGTTGTAACATTACCACTTTTATCAACAGTAGCAATAGTTTCATCACTTGATGTATAAGTTAAAGATAATTTTGCATCTGCAGGTTCATATGCTTTAACTAGTTTATAAACATCAATATCATAAATTTCTTCATCTTCTAATGAAACTTCAATATATTGAGCAACTTTTTCTGGAGAAACAATAGTAATAGTTCTCTCAACTTTAACTTCTGGGAAGTTAACTAAAGTTACAGTAACAGTTGCAGAACCTTCAGCAACAGCTTCAACAATACCCTCACTTACTGTTAAAATTGATTCATTTGATGATGACCATTCTACAGGTTCATTTGCAGATGTTTCTGGATCAAAAGTTAAATCTAATGTTCCAGTTTCACCAATGATAACATAGTAAACACCCGATAAAGTTACAGATGGAGCACTAGTTTCATCACTAGCTTCTTTAACTGTAATTTGGAAATCACTCTTAACATTTACATCAGCTGTAGATGTAGCTGTAATAGTAGCAACACCTACAGAAACACCCTTAACAGTTCCATTAGCAACAGTTGCAACAGTTGCATCATTTGTTGACCATACAACACCTTTATTAGTAGCATCAGCTGGTAATACTATAGCAGTTAAAGCCACTTCTTTACCAACTTCTACTTCAGTAGAACCAGATACACTGATTGAAGTAGGAAGAACATCTTTTTGTTCTTCTTTAGCTTTAACAGTAACTTTAATTTCATCTTTTACAGATTTATCAGCATTACAAGTAGCTGTAATAGTAACAGTACCTTCTTTTACACCTTTAACAGTTCCATTTGATACAGTAGCGATACCAGAGTCACTTGATTCCCAAGAAACACTCTTATCAGTTGCATCAGATGGAGAAACAACAGCCTCTAATTTAATTGTTGCTTCAACAACAACTTCACTGGCACCAGAGATTTCAATTTTTGTAGGTTTAACATCAGAATCTCCACATCCAACAAAAACTAATCCTAAAGCAAGAACTAGTAAAAACGCTAGAATTTTCTTCATTTTTCCTCCTCATAATTAATAATTTTATTTGCATATTGATAACATTTCCATGTTTCAAAACCAAATTTTTGATAATAAGTAACTAATCCTGTCCAGTCTATCATAGCGTGAGAGAACCCTTCAACTACTCCATCAGCAATACCTTTCAAAAGTAGCCTAGTTGCAATTCCGTTTTTACGATAATCAGCATCAACTCCAAGTGGTCCTACGCCTAAAAGTTTATCAAATCTCTTACTCCACATAATGTTATAAGAAATCTTTTTAATTTTTTGTTTATTTAGCCTTAAAAAACCAACAACTTTATCGTTATCAAATGCCAACAAATATTCATCGTTAATTTCATCATTTTCGAAATATTCAATAGCTTCATTATACCATCTACCATAAAAACATTTTTCAAAAAACTCTTTTACTTTTTGTTCATCTTCCTTAGTATAATATCTAATTTCAAAATTAGTTTTATTATCTCTTGCATAACTATTATATACTAAAACATCATTTCTTGTCAATTTTTTAACTAAATCATGGGTATAATAAGTTACAGTATAACCTCTTTTTCTAAAGAAAACATCAGTAAGATTATCAAAATCATTAGGTATTCCTGGAAAGAAATTATCCAAATCTGAACCTAACATAATTTTAGTGATTTTGCGAGACTTAATACAAGATTCAAATAGTTCTAATAGTTTGCTACCTATTCCATTTCTACGATAATCACGAGAGACATATATTAAAGATATAAAAGATGCATTAATATATTTACTCATTATTGGATCATTATCGTATATTTTCCCGAATATAAATCCTACTATTTTCTTCCCTTCAATCGCCACAAATGATACTTCATTACTAAAGTATTTGCATTCATTAATGTTTTGATTAAACATTTCTTTAGTAATAGGATATATATATCCTACTTCACTATTCCATAACTTTATTATCTCACTTGAATTAGAACTAGAATAATTATTATATTTTATAATCATTAATATTATTTAATTAATTCAGCAGCTTCTTCATCAACAAATACGATTACATCTTTATGATTATTTAATATAGATGCTGGAAATTCTTCAGTAACAACACCACTAGCTAATTTCTTAACAGCTTCAGCTTTATTCTTACCACTAGCAACTAATAAAATCTTCTTAGAATTCATAATGTTTTTAATACCCATTGTCATAGCAAACTTTGGAACTTCATCTAAAGAATTAAAGAATCTTTGATTATCTAATCTTGTTTTCTCAGTTAATTTAACAATAAATGTTTCTTGAGAAAATGGAGTATTTGGTTCATTAAATCCGATATGTCCATTTGCACCAATTCCTAATAGTTGTAAATCAACACTAGCACTATTTAATTTATCATTGTATTCTTTACATAATGCTTCTAAATCATCACCTTCAGAACAAGGAATATTAACATTAGCTTCGTTAATATCAATTTGACTGAATAAGTTTCTATGCATAAATGAATAATAACTTTCTGGATGAGATCTTGGTAATTCACAATATTCATCTAAGTTATAAGTAGTAACATCTTTGAAAGAGATTTCACCAGCTTGATATTTCTTAATTAAGTTTTGATAAATTCCAATTGGACTACTACCAGTAGCTAAACCTAAAGTAGCATCTGACTTTTCTTTTAATAATTCAACGATAATTTCACTAGCTTTTAAGCTCATTTCTTCATAATCTTTAACAACAACGATTTTCATTTTCTTTCTCCTTAATTTATTTTATATATTTAAAATTTTAATAATTATATTATATACCTATTATAAACTAACAGGTAATTTTCCAAAGAATTTATTATTTATAAATGATTCTACTAAACTTTCTAGCGCAAGTAAAGTCGCTTCATAAATACAAATATAATTACTTACGTTTTCTAAATGATTAATATCATATGGTGATCTCATCGATACAACCATAGTTTTATTTTTGTCAAGCTTATCCCAAAGTTTAACTTGATAATCTTCTTTTGTAACGTTATATGTACATAAAATAATCTTATCATATTTACTTTGTTTATCATTAATTAAATCATAAATATCACTTTCGTCAGAATAAACAATTTCATCATAATTGATATTATATTTCTTAAACACATTACCTAAACTAACATATTCATCATTTTCATTATCAACCAAACTAAATAACTTAATTTTAGGGGAAATAACTAATGTTTTGTCAGTTAATGGTAGGAAATTATTTTCTTTAACTAATGTAATACTTTTACGAGATAAATTTGTTCCAATAGTTCTTTTTTCATCTTCACTATATTCACAAGTAAATGAATTATTAATTACATAATGTTTTTTAAACTTTAGAAGTTTAGATACAGATTCATTTACTCTCACCATTGGAATATTTCCATTTCTAACTTCTTCTAATAAACAATTATAAATGTCCTCTTGATCATTTAAGTCTGCTTTACCACAGAATATCATTAAATCAATCCCCGCATTTACAGCAAGTCTTACAATTTCTCTATGTGAATAGTTATTGTTAATTGCTCCCATTGTAAGCGAATCAGTAACAATTAATCCATCAAACCCCATTTTCTTCTTCAATAAATCAGTTATAATCGATTTTGAAAGAGTAGCTGGGAATTTATCGTCAATAGCAGGATAAAGGATATGAGAAGCCATAATGCCTTGTAATCCGCCATCTATAGCCATCTTGAACGGTAGAAGTTCAGTTTTTTCTAAACTTTCTATATCTTTATTAACAGTTGGTAAACTAACATGAGAATCAACTGATGTGTCACCATGACCAGGGAAATGTTTACATGTAGGAATAACCCCACTATCTAAAAATCCTTGAGCACCACTTATAACATATTTAGCACATACTTTTGGATCATCACTATATGATCTAGAATTAATAACTGGATTATTAGGATTATTATTTACATCACCAACGGGTGCAAAATTCATATTAAATCCCATTTTTCTTAAATCATCACCAACACATTTACTAACTTCATAATTAGAAAGTGAAGTTGCTGAAATAGCCATCGCACCAGGAAAAGGAGTTACTCCTTTAATGATTCTTTGGACTGTTCCACCTTCTTGGTCAACACCAACGAAAAGAGGAATATTAGCTTTTGCTTGAATAAGTTTATTCATTTTTAAAACTTGTTCTGGAGTCTCTATATTTCTTCCAAAATATATCACTCCTCCTACTTTTAACTTTTCAATTTGAGTTAATAATTGCTCATTAAACTCAGTGCCATGAAAAGCAAACATTAATAACTGTCCCACTTTTTCTTCTAAAGTTAAATTATCTATATTTAAATTGTTTATATTGTCTATTTTATCTATATTTTTTTTACTCATAATTTAATTCTCATCTAAATAAAGAGGTGCTACAAATTACTTGTAGCACCATAAATTTAATTATCCAACAAGACCAGTTCTTTCAATACTTTCAACAAATAGTTTTTGTACGAAGAAGTAACCGATTAATAATGGTGCCATTATCATTAAT
The DNA here is from genome assembly GCA_964534245.1 of uncultured Coprobacillus sp. GTDB lineage: Bacteria > Bacillota_I > Bacilli_A > ML615J-28 > CAG-698 > CAG-698. The sequence continues at coordinate 23,635 of CAZHQU010000002.1, read as the reverse complement.
GCTGAAGTATTAGCAATTAATGCTGTAAATAATGGGTCAGTTGCTACACCACTTCCTAAGAATGATTCTAATACAGGATTACCAGCTGCAATCCATGTTGCAATAACAGTTCTTAATTGTTCTGTACCAGTACTTAATTGAACAGCAAGTAATGACATATTTCCTGATGTATAACCTAATAATTGACCGAAGTAACAGTCATTCCATTGCCATACAAATGCGAATAATGCAACTGTTACGATAGCACCACGTGCATTTGGAAGCATAACAGACCAGAATGTTCTAATTACTCCTGCACCATCTACTTGTGCAGATTCTTCTAATTCAATAGGAATACCTTTGAAGAATTGTCTGAACAAGAAGATAAAAATTGCTGAACGAATACCTTGACCAAATGCTGCTAAGATATACATTGAGAAAATGTTACCAATTAATGAAATGCCTAAAAAAGTAGTTTCATTCATGATCCAATTTCTTGATCTATCTAGGGCTTCATTTGGAACGATTAATGTAAATAATATAATATAGAATATTAAACTATTGCCTTTGAATTTTAATCTTGCAAATGCGTAACCAGCAATCGCTGTAGCTATAACTTGGATAATAGTAGTTATAGTAGAAAGTATAAGAGAGTTAAAGAATGACTCAGTATAATTAAGCATCTCAGCAGCTACTTGGAAGTTAATAATACTAAATTGAGCAGGAATCCATACAACTTGATTATTCGCGATATCCGTAGGATGTCTTAAAGCTGCAGATAGCTTTTCAATGATTGGAAGTAAGATTACAAAGCATAAACCTAATAATAAGATAGCTCTTAATAACTTACCAGCAAACATAAGTATTTTACCAAAGAATACTTTTCTTCTAATTGGGTCTTTTAAAATAGATGCAAATGTTTGAACTTCTTGATTATTCGTCATGATAGAACACCAACTTTCTTATTGCTAATATAACGATTACTACTACAGCTAAACTTACTAGACAGAATAACATAGACATTGCTGCATAGATACCATCATGTGTCAAGTTACCTAAACCTAATGTATATGGGAAATCATCGTTTGCTATAGCAAATTTATCCATTAATGATAATAAATCAGACCTCAAGAATGAGTCAACTACAGTATATACCCCAGCTGTCAGCATCAGAGGTGATACCATAGGGAAAGTAATCTTCCAGAAAATTTCATATTGTGTAGCACCTTCAATTTTAGCAGCTTCATATAAGTGTTTTGGAACTGATTGAATTGCTGATAAGAAGATCAGAATTTGTACACCTGAATAAGAAATTACATCGAAGATTGAATCAGAAGCATTAGTTAAGAAATTAACTGCTGTAACAGGTAAATTTGCTTCTGTTAAGAAATCCGCAAAGTTAAACACTGCTGAAAATACTGTTTGTCCTTCTTGTTCCATTGCATCAGTAAGTGCTGTTCCTTTACTCATAGCTAATTCAACTGCTTGAGAGTTGAAAATAACTGGCATGAAGAATACGGCTCTAACGAATGAACGACCTTTGAAGTTAGAATTTAATACAACAGCAATAATTAAACTAAAAATTAAGATTAATAATACATTTAATAATGTATCAACAAATACATTACCTAATGTTTCTTTGAATGTTGCATGAACACTCCAAATATATTTATAGTTTTCAAATCCTACCCACTCAGTAACAACACCTAATGTTTCGTTAGTGCTATTAATAACACCGGCACGATAGATGTTAGAGAAACTGAATACTACAGTAGTAATAAATGGAAATAAGAAGAAATAAATAAATCCGATGATTAATGGTGTGATAAATACATATCCCCATAATGCTTGACGTTTATGATAAGTAAGCTTTGTTGAAAGAAATCTAGAAATGAAATTCTTCTTTTGAGTTCCTTCTTTAATATCGCCCTTATCAGTACCACCATTAGTAAGTTTAAGATAAACTTTATTAATTGCATTTCCAATTGCTTTAAATAAATTACTAATTGCATTAATACAAGGAACAAATACTTTCTTTATAACAACATGCACACCTTTACCAATAGTGATAAATAACCAAGAAATACCTTTCCATATGTATTTTAAAACAAATCCTAAACCTTTAAAGGCATATGCAAAAACACCAAATATTGCATTTAAAACTGTAAGGATAACATCAAATATTTTCTTAATAAAATTTTCCTTCATTTATTATGCCTCCTTTCCTTGTTTTAAGATAGCAAAATCATATGAACGAATAGCTAAACCATCACCATAATAATTATCTTTACTATAGTTAATTAAGATTTCTAAACCATTGTTATAAGTAACTTTAACTAATGTATCAGTAATAAATTCATGGTTAACTAATTTACTTTCATAGATACCAGTCTTTTGTAATTTTTCATTCATTGACAAAATCTTATCTTCCCAGTTAGAGAAATATGAATTGTAATAACTAGTATAATCAGTATCTAATAAGTTAATTGTATCACTTGAAGAAACTTCAAATGCAATATTAGAACCAGTTTCAATAGCTTTTAATAAGTTCCAATCAACACTGTAATCATTACCAGAGTTAATTGTTGGAGCTGAGTAATCAAATAATCCACTTACAACTAATTGATAGAATGGAATTGAGTAATCAACGATTGGATATAATGTAGTCTCAACAGGAACATTTGTAGCGATATCAAGATACTTGAACGCATAATCAAATGGTGATTCTAACATTACTTTCTTACCACTTTCAGAAAGAGTCTTAAGAGCTTCTACTTGATATAAAGAACCATCAGCAGAATAAATTATTCTATCTTTAGAGTAGTCAGATGAATTTCTATTACCTAAATCAGTAACATTAATACCATTAATATTTAATTTTCCATAATTCTTCATAAACTTAGTTACTAATGAGTTATAGAACACTGGAGATAATCTTCCACCAACTTTTCCTTGTGCATCAGCTAAGCCAGTAGATAATACATAACTTAAAGCGTTAGATTGAGCACCAGAAATAGACTTAGAGTTAAATTTTAAGGCACCAAATGAATAATCATATCCAAATCCAGTAGTAAATGTATAATCTAAGAAGAAATTATATTTATAATTAGTTAGCTTGTTATTTAAATCTTCTAAATCATTTTTACCGCCTAGAACACTTGATACTTTAAATTCGTCAGAAATCTTATTATATTTTTCATCATCAGTCCATAAAGTATAAGTTACATTCATCGATGAAATTCCTTTATTAGTTAATTCATCAACGATCTTACCAGCTTCTTCAAATGTTGTTAATGCATATTCTTTATCATAAACAACACCCAGTTTGATAGTTTTCTTTTCATACGCACCAACAAATGTGATTGTTGGAGTAGCAACTTTAGTTTCATCTTTTTCTGATAAATCATATAAATCAACCAAATATGCACGATAATCTTGAGCGATATCTACATAATTAATTGGATTATAATTACCATTTTCATCATATCCTTTACCTAAATCTTTATTAGTAAGGATTCTGTAAACATATTTAATATCTGAATCATATAAAGCCTCACTAATCTTAGTATAACTTGAACTTGAAGTAATACTTACACTTTCACTGCTACGGAAGTAAGAAGTGAAATACGCATAGTTATATGGGTTCATACCACTTAGCTCACTTGAACGCATGAAGTCAGCAGTAATAGATGTTTGAGCGGCACCTTTTTCTACGATAGCAGTAATAGATACACCTTTAGATTTAGCTCCATTATCTCCATCTTCTATAAATGCATACATTGGTAATAAAATATCTTGTACTTTATTTCCAGCTTCATCTCTATTAATTGCCATATCAGCACCATAGATGAATTTTTCTTTATACATATCAACGTATTGCTTAACTTTAGCACTGTTAAATGAGATAACAGCACCACTTCCATCAGGAATAACAATGCTACCAACGCTTGATGAATCATTATTTGTAGTTAAGAATTTATTAACTTCAATCTTAGCAATTTTACAATCATGTTTGAATTGAGCAGGAGTAACAGCAGAATCAGCATCCTTACCTAAACCTTCAATAATACTATCATTAATAATAGTAACTTCCATTCCATTTTCAGTTAATTTGTATCTTAATGCCACTTGAAAAGCAACAGAAGATGCTTCAGCACCAACATTGTATCTATCATTTTGAGTTTGTGTCATTTCAGATGTTAAACCAGTTTGGAAAGGTTTATAAGCAGAAGTACTATCAACAGGTTGTGGATTGCCTTCTTCATCATTTAACATTCTATTTCCATTTGCATCGAAGTAGAATACATAATTATTTTCATCAATATATAAGTAATTACCTTGAGGGTCTTTTGCTTGATATCCACCTAATAAATAGCCTTCATCTGAAGTAATAGTACCATCACCATTGTAGTCATAATATACATTTTCAGAACCTTGAGTTAATACTACAGAGTTTAACACTTTTAATTGACCAGGTTTATCTTCATCTTGTAAATAACTATAAATTTCTTGTGAAGTACTTAAATATGAATACCCACCAACTACTAAATATTGATATAATTCTTGAGAAGGTAATGAAGTATTAGCATTGAATTGTAAATATGCATCTTCAACTTGAGATCTATCTTTATAAGATAAGTCTTTAATTACTTTTTCACCAGCTTCATTTGTAGAATCATATTTAATAGGATAATAACCTTGACTGAAAATTGAGTCAACGAATATAGCAGAATTTAGAAATGGATTTAATTTAACTGGAGAAGAACCATTATTACAGTTTTCACCTAATACAAATTTTAATTTTCCATTTTCATCAACAATATTGTATACATACCATACACCACCAGATTTTTCTAAAATCTTGGCTTCATCTTCAGGTACAGAATCAAATGTTGTATCAGCAATTTCTTCTTCTGTTGAACCATAAGCAGGTTTATAAGAAGCATCTGAATATTCATATTTTAATGTACCTAAACCATTTTTAAGAATGTATAATGCACATTCATTGTCGAAACATACTGCTAAACCACCATTTTTAGAATCAACAGCGATTTCTTTAGCGTTTACTAATCCTTCAGCCGTTTCAACTTGGATGCTATTATAACTTCTAGAAGTATATTGAATAATTATATTACCCATAAAAGTATCTTCGAAGTCAGCTCTATTGTAATACTTAGGGAATGTTTCTAAAAGGTTGGCAAAGTTACCAATTTGATATAATAAATCAATTGATCCATCTGTTTCATTATATCTAATTGAATAATGTTTTTCTTTAACACCTTTTAAAGTATTATCATAGTTAACACTCTTATCAAAAGAGTTGAATGCAGGGTTTAATGTACCATTTGCATCATAGTAATAAAGTGTAATACTTGATTTTTCAGCATTTGATGATCCATTTGCTTTTGCTGTTGAATATAATTCTTTTTCACCAGTTTCATTTCCATCAGCATCACGAAGTATTTCTTTGATAGTAATAATTGTAGTACTTTCATCAAAATACATTCTATAGTTACCTTGTTCAGAAACTAATCTATTTTTATTTAAATCTACAGCCTCTTGTTCACCTTTTTCATTAGTTTTATAGAACACCCATTTAGAAGAACCATCCTCTAAAAGTTGTAATTCAGGAGTAATAAATCCTTCTTCTGACCATTCAATGTCATCTTTAGTAATTGCACCTAGTTCTAATCCGCCAGTGAAGAATGCAACAACCATAGCAACAATTATTACAATTAAAATTGAAGGAAGAACTATTCTAAGTCTTAAATTTTTATATTTCATAGTCTCAACCTCCTACAGATATCTTAGTGAAATTTCTTGGTAGATTGTATATACAAATCCACTCATCTTTTGCACTAAGTCGAATGTTAATATACCAATAAATGCAATAATTAAGATTGCAAGAATTGTACCTAAAATTGATAAGATTGATTTGAATAAACCATATTCATGAATACTGATAAATCCAAAAAATCCCATATAACACATTAAGAAAATTCCTAATCCAATTGTTAAGCTATATAATGCTGCTTCATTTTGAGTTAAGAAGTTACTCATGAATAAACCAATAAGTTTAGCCCAACATAATGGGAACAAGCAATAACCTAACATTGAGAAAATCTCTTTAACTTTACCTTTGCCATCAAATAAAGTAGTTACACTCCAGTTTGCAAATGTAATAACTAATACTACAGCAAAAATTAATACAATTTCTTTAAATGAGTTTAATGTAGTAATATCAACTTGTGAAATAATAAATCCAGTGTATTGATATTCCATAATGTTTAAGAAAATTAAGAAGCACATAAATGTAATTGCTACCCATAATTTTCCTTTTTTATCACGTTTAAAGTCATCAAATCCTTTAATAGGATGAGCTAAGATATAAAGTGGATAAGTAATAAATTCCTCTTTGAATATCTTTAATCCTTTTAAAATAACTTGCCAAACTTTAGAAAATTTTGATTGGTTCATTGTTTTATTTTCTGTGCCAGTCATTATAATTCACCATCCTCAAACTTAGGATTTTTTCCTTTAATTTTCTTAACAAGTTTCCAAGCATAATTTGCTCCGATTAATACTAGTAAAGCACCACCAACAAATGGGAAGTATTCAGCAATTATATCATCTCTATAATTCTTATAAGCTCTAGAGAAGTATTTAACATCTGAACCATTCTTGAAATATTCCATTGCGTCTAAATATCTCTTTTCATCATAATACTTTTTACCAACACCAACATATGCTAACTCATAAGCGTTGTTTTTGTTGATAACGTTTTGCCATTCATCAGCAGCATGTGCTGAATCACCAATATATTCATAATAAACAGCTTTATTAATGTTTTGAGCAAATTCTGTAGGTTCATAACGCATTACACATTTATTACCTTTGTCAAGAACTAAAATATCTTCACCTTGATAAGTAATAGCTACTGGATTACTGATATTAGTAATTTGACTACCTCTACCACCAGAAATGTATAATAAGTTACCTTCGTTATCATATGTAAATAATTTGTTACCTTTTGTATCAGCTACAGTATATACACCATATTCATTAATTGTAATAGATACGAAATTACTTGTACCAGCATTAGCACCAGTCTTAATAGTAATTAAGTCACCTATTGGTTTAGAATAACCATTTCTCTTTAATACGTCTTTATTAGTTTGATTAATTTTCTTAATCATTGCTTCTGTATTAACTGATCCGTCAACATTTGTAACTGGACCAGAAACTGTATACAAGAATCCATCTTTATCAATTGTTAAATTGTTAAATGATGTTTGTAAAATTGTAGTTTCTTGAGCTAATTGTTCTTCAGTTTTCCAACTTCTCTTTAAAGCATCCCAAACTGATAATGAAGTATAGTTAACACCAACGAATGTCATAAATGTACCATCATAGTTCATTAATAGAATACCTTCATAAACGTTTGTAGAAATGATATACATTCTACCCATTGAGTCAGTAACCATTTTAACTGGTTGAAATTTTGAAGTGAAGTCTACATTTTCAGGAGCAGAAACAATTTGTTTAACTTTAAGAGTTTTTGAATCTAAAATAACCACTTGTTGATTTCCAGCATCACATAAATATAAAACATCTTCATAAACTGTTTGTTCATTTTCATTTAAAATGATTTTACCATTTTCATCTCTTAGTGGTCTTAAAGCACGATATACACCTGAAAGATTTAAACAACTAATTGAGAATTTTTCTTCGGGTTGACGATCTTCAAATTTAGTTTCAGTAATAACGTCCCAATTATCTTTAACTTTTTCCCAATTTGCTTTATTATTGCTATTCCAGAAAGCAGATTTTGTTTTACCATCTGTTGAAGTATTCATCTTAGATAATTCAAGAATACTGAATTCACTAGGATCAACTTCAAATGTACTAAATTTATTAACAAAGTTTAATGATTTATCAAAGATAAATAGAAAATTTGATCCTGAGTCAACAATATAAATTGTTTCTTCACCTGTTTCAGCATCTTTGTATAAGAACATATCACTTGGATTATTAAATATTTCAGATTCGATAACACCTTCTGTTGATGTAAATCCATTAATCCAAGCATCTGATAAAATATGATAAATATTTTCTTCAGTAACTGTATAACCAACTGATGATTCAATTAATTGACCATCGCTATCATACATGTATCCACCGCCATGACCTCCTGCAGCAGATACATTAAATGATACACTAAAACATACAACAAATAAGAATATTATTAAAAACTTTTTCATAATCTTCTTCATACTTCACCTCTTACTTCATACCTGAATGAGCCATTGTTTCCATAACATTACTTTGTGAGAAAATGAATACGGCAATTGGAACTGTAATCATAACCAATTGAACGGCATTTAATGTACCAGTTCTAGCAACACCAGCAGAGGCAATTTGGTTGATTGCGTAACTTAACATCTTTAAGTCTTCTCGATAAATTGTTGTTGAACCATATGTATTCCATAAACTTTGGAAGTTTAAGATAACAAGTGTAATCCAAGCAGGTTTTACAAGTGGCATAACAATTGTCCAATAAATTCTAAATTCACCAGCACCATCTAGTTTAGCTGATTCAATATATTCCATACTAATTTGATCCATAAATTGTTTCATTAAGAATAGACCCATAGTACCACCGATAACTGGTAATACGATTGACCAGTGTGTATCAATTAATCCTAAATAAGTTAAAATAATGTAGTTAGGAGTTGCTGTAACACTTGATGGGAACATTAATGCATAAACGATTAATGAGAATATTAATTTACCACCAGGAACTTTATATCTAGATAATACATACGAACACATTGAAGCAACTACTACGTGTCCAAATGTACCAAGTAAAGTTACATAAACAGTATTGAATAAATATCTTGAGAATGGAACAAGTGAAGTTCCAAGTACAACTCCTAAGTCAGCGAAGTTATTAAGAGTTGGATTCATAACGAAAATCTTTGGAGGGAATAGGAAAATTTCATCTAATGGTTTGAAGGCATTATTTACAATCATAATAAGTGGTAAAATACTTAAGATTGATGATCCGATAAGGAAGATGAATAAAACTGTATCCCCAAATTTTGAACGATTTATACGTTTCTTAATTTTTGATCTTCTTTTTAATTTAGCATCCGAGATTTCAGCAAAAGGTCGAGAATCTATATGGCGAGCCTTTTTATTGTTCTTAGCCTGTAAACGTTCTTGTTCTAATTGTTCAAAAGACTTTGCTTGTTTAACTTCTTTAGCCATTTTTAAGAACCTACCTTTCTAATAACTTTTCTAATTAAACTATTTAATCCGATTGATGCTACGAATAGTAATGTGGCTATTGCTGAAGCATAACCTAATTCATATCTTGTACTAGTGTAGTCAGTTAAGTGGTTAACAATTGTATGACCAGCATAACCAACTGAAGGGAATCCACAAAGTGCTGTTGTAATTGCACCTACTCCAAGAGTATTTGAAATTTGGATAACGGCACTAAATAATAATTGTTCTTTAATACATGGTAAAGTAATATACCATAATTCTTGCCATCTATTTCTGATACCATCGATGGCACCAGCTTCATAAAATTCTTTATTTACACCTTTAAGACCAGCAATTAATGTTAAGAAGTTAACACCTAAGCTTGTCCATAATTGAACTACAATAACAATTGGTAAAATATAATCTGTATCTTTTAAGAATAATATTGGTTCACGAATAAAATTCATATTAATTAATAATGAGTTTGCCCATCCATACATATCACTACTAAAGATTAAAGCCCAAATTGATACGGCACCCGTTAAGGCTGGAGCGTAGAACATAAATGTTACTACAGCTCTCAAATATCTTGGTAACTCATTGATTAACCATGCAAATACGAATGATAATAAATATCCACCTGGACCAACGATAACAGCAATAATCAATGTGTTTTTAACAGCTATTATAAAGATTGTATCTTCTAAGAATAAGTCTAAATAGTTTCTAAATCCACGCCAATTTGGTGGAAATTCTAATAAGTTAAAGTCAGTAAAACTGATTAAGAAACTGATTATAACTGGAAGAATTGTGAATACAAAGAATAGTAATAAATAAGGGAACATCATTAAATATAATTTTCTATTCAAATATAATTTACGACGTATAGGTTTACCATTCTTACTCCAATTTTCCATCTTACGTTGTTTTTCTAAATACCATTTTTTAATTTTTTGGAAAATGTTTAGTTTTTGTTCGTTCTTTACTTCCATAATGTTAACTACCTACTTTCCTCAGCAAGTTTAAATTCAAACTCTTCACGTTTACGTGTAATTTCACTGTCGATTAATTCTACATATTCAGCAAATGTTTCACGTGGATTTGAGTCATTGTTAATAACTTCACGAATAGCATTTTCTAAGTTACGACTAATGTAGTAACCACCAGCCACTTCAGGAATACCGAATGCATTATCAAATTGAGAAGTTAAAGTTTCTAATTCGCTTGCACTCCATGGTAAACTTTCAAGTGCGTATCTATTAGCAGTGTTATGACGAGCTCCACTTCCTAAGATTGATTCAATTTCAATTGAATATTTTTCTTGAACAGGAGTTGATGTCCACCATTTTAAGAATGCCCAAGACGCTTCTAGATCATCTGATTGTTCCATAATAATAGATGAAGTAATTGTTAAAGTACCAGTATTTTCAATTGTTCCATCTTCTTGTTCGATACCAGGTAATGGTGCAAATGCCCATTTACCAGCAATGTCAGGTGCGAATACCGCTAATGTATTATATAATGTATAACTAGAGATACCAATTGGCATTTCACCACTACGGAATCTGTTTGTAAAGTTCGCAGCTTTATCAAAACCATAATCACAGAAATAGCTACACCATTGTTCGAATGCTTTCTTAGCAACTTCTTGTGAAAATGCACATGCTGTATTATCTTCTAAGTAGAACTGACCACCCATTTGATATAATAAAGTCGCAAAGATTGTTGAACCCGCACCTTCAAATGGAATGTAGAATCCTAAGTTCATAACACTTAATTCTCTAGCTAAATCAATTACATCATCCCATGTTCTTGGAACTTCCCAACCATTTTCTTCAAAGATATCTGTTCTATAGAACATTACTAAGAATGAAGCAGTGTTAGGGAAACCATAATAACCAGTAACTGGAGTTCCATCTTCTAATTGGTCATCTAATCTAAATGGAACCATTTCAGCAGAAGTGAATCTTTCTTCAACAGCCTTATCGAAATCACCAGTATAGTTTGCAGCAGTTGGGCCACCTTTAACTAAGTTTGGATTATCCCAATCGCTATAATTAAATCTTTCTAAGTCATATACAGCACCACGAAGTGCATAGTTCATTGGTAAACCTTCACCAACGTTGATTGCTACGTCTGGGCCAGTTCCAGCAAGAGTTGCAGGAAGTAATACACCAGCAGCTAATACTTTTAATATTACATTGCAATCATAATCTTTATAATTATCTACTTCTTGTTCTGTTTGTTCACTTTCATAAGTGAAGTACATATCAATTAAATTCTTTAATACGTTTGCTTGTTCACGACCTGAAGTTTCACTTGTTAAGAACCAAACTTCGATTTCTCTTTCAAATCCTTCTGTATCGATTACTCCAATTGATTCATAGTCGAAGAAGAATGAAGCAAAGAATCCACGAATACTGAACCATAAGCCTTTGAAGAAGTTATCTTCAGCATTTGGAAGTTCAGCACCTTTTGGAGCAACATAGAATGATTCAATTGTTAAAGATTGTTCTTGAATATCAAGTACCCATGTACCTAATGATGATAAGTTAGTTTTGAATGCAGCTAAGTCTTTAGTAATATTACGAGGTTTTGTTGCAAATCCACCAACATCTTCAGCTTCGCCGTCACCATTATAATCCACTTTACCACCGATTTGTAATACTAATTTATCCAATACATTATTTAAGCTACTCTTTTCACCTGTTAATTCAGTGATATATTGAGAAATAGAATTAATTTCAATCGCAGCATCAGAGAAGATTTTTTGAACATCAATTGGATTACCTTCTTCATCATTACCTAAACGACTGTTTTCACCATAAATACCATAATCAGTATAATCATCAGGGCTAGTTGTAGTGATTGCAATAATCTTTAAATAAATAGCATTTAATTTATCTACAACTTGGTTAACTCTACTTATTGCAGAAGCATAATCACCTAATGTTGCTTGTAAAGTGATTGTATGAGTTCCTTCATCTAAGTAGATATAATATGTTTCTTGTTCTTCGCCTTCACCAGATCCTAATGTAACTAAGCTATATTCAGAGTTATAATAGAATCTTAAGTTTTCAGCTTCAGCAAATGGTTGCTTACCATCAACATAAAGTTTTCTTGTTGCGAACATACCACGAGCTAAATCTTGTTTAGCACGGAATGATAATTGATATAAACCTGCTTCTTCAGCTGTAATTTGCCAACTGATAGAGTCACCAGCTGTTGTCCATTTTGAACCACCAATTGCATTATACTTAGTTCTAACTGGGTCAGTTGGATAGTTTGTTGCGCTTGTTCTATCAGTAGTAGGATATAATGTAGGAGTAGTAGATGTTCTACCAGAACCTTCACTTTCGTACTTATAAGTGCTTATATCTTTAATTGTCATTTGTTTATTTAATTCGCTTTGATATTTAGCAATATATTCTTCATATGTTGGAATGTTGTAAGAATCAATGCTTAAAACTTTTAATTCAGTAATAAGAAGATTTTCTTTAACACTTTCAAAAGTAATAACGTTATCTTGTCCACCTTGTAATAGAATCATATAAGGTTTTGAAATATAACCTGTTCTATCTTGAATATATTCATCTTCATGATAAACAAAGATTTCTGTTTGACTTGGTTTTAAGTCATTACCATTAACGTCAGTCTTGAAATTTCCATTAGCATCCTTACTATCAGCACTGTCTTCATACTCTCTAGCAAATGAATAGTTTAATAACTCTTCAAATAAAACTTCACCATTAACTAAAATCTTTCTTTGAGATACTGAGCCTTTTCCTTTAGGAATGAAGTAACTAATCATTAAATTATAAAAACCTGTTTTTTGAATTCCCTTAATAGTGAAAGAAACTTTACCAGTTTCATCAGTATAAGCACCAGTTTCACCATTTAAGTATTTATCATACATATCTTTATAACCATCAGTACTTGGCCAATTTAATTCTGAGCTTTCACCTTCAACTTCTGCATCATTGCCATCAATTACGATTTCGTTTTCAAGTCTAGTACTTGTATAATCTTTGTAAATAGCAGAATATTGATTATCTTCATTTGCATCTGTTACATAGCTGATATCAAATGATTCTAATTTAGATTCTTCAATTCCAGCTGTTAATTTAATATAATTTTGATAAGAACCCGTTGGAATTTCTGATGAAGAAGCACTTGAATTAGAAGTAATATGTCCTTTATCAGTATAGCTTGATATAATCGCATATGCTAACCAAGCAACTAATAATAAACAAATTAACCCTAAAACTAATTTCTTCATTAAATTTGGATTATAAGTAATTTTATTCATTATTGTTTTCCTCTTTTCATTAGAAATAATTTTGTAGACATAATTTTGATTCCTCGACTAATCTGAAAAACTCAGTAAGTCTGCTAATAGATCTTTCCAATCCACCAGACTTATTTCGTTTAAGCCATAACGTTCTTTGTTTATCAATGTGCTCATCTTTTTTGCTCAACACATAATCTAAATAGTTAAGCCTTTCTTCTCTAGTTAAATCTTCTTCCTTATTTAACGCAACACTTAGATAAGTAATTAATTTAACAGTTCGAACTGATTGTTTTAGTTCTTCACAAACTAAATCTAGTTCATCATTGTGCCTATCTATTAAATCCAGGTCTTGACATTTTAAGTCTAAGAGCTCGTTGATAACCTTAAATTTTTTCTTAGACAGTTGAACACCCTTGACCTTAGACAAGAAATACTCACAGGGAGTAATTCCTAGTTTTTTAGAATCTTCAAATGCACAACTTGCCCACATAAATGTATAAAAACTTCTACTACCATTACCACAATAATCATTATCATAACGATAGCTATTTTCGAGATCTAAGATTAAATCACCTATTAATTTATCTTTATCTTGTAAATATTGATTTAAATAATCTCTAACTTTTAATATAATTCCTTCTTTATGACTCCATGAATATAATCCCATATAAATCAGTGGAGCTAAAGTTATTGACCAAAATTGCAAGTGACCAAAATCACCCCAGTCAGTTAAGATAACACCTTCACCAGAATAATCATACACAGCATCAACTGCATTTTTGATATTTTCATACCAGTCAATATATCTTCCTAAGAAGCTTGACCAGCTTGTTGTTCCTGGTGCGCACATAAATGGAACTTTCTTCTCACTAAGTTTTTTCGCATGATTTGCAAATGAATAAGGTGCATCATAACCCCAGTCAATAAAAATCATATCCTTAGGAAGTTTATCCCATTTGCTTTCATGTTTAACTAAAACATCACCCCAAAGAAGTGGTATTTTATCATATTTCTTAACTTCTTTATAAACTTTATTAACAAATTCTAAATAAACCTCTTCAGCGTCTTCTCCTTCAGGAAGACCTCTAGAAAGTTCAAACGGTTCATCAAAATTCATATTAAAATATTTTGAATTTGCATATGGAAGCATATCCGCATACATTTTTCTAACAAGTTCTAATGATCCTGGATTTAAAGGATCTAATGTACTTGGTTTTCTCCAACGACCCCATAAATTTATCCCGTTAGGACAAATAGCTAAATCTTTTAATTCGTCTTTTGCCAACCAATCAGTCATATGACCGAATCCATTTTGATTAGGGACAAAATCAATAAATCTTTCATTAGCGTACTTTTCAAGTTTCAAGTATTCATCTAAAGTAATAAATCCATCTTCTTCTAAATACTCTTTGAATGACTTATATTCAAAAGAGAAGCCTTCAACATACAACTCTAGATGATTCATCTTAAGTTCTGACATTAAATCAATTATTTTCTTAATTGTTTCTAGCGAAGCAACTTTATCACGACTTATATCAAGCATCAAACCTCTTACTTTAGTTTTAGGTTCATCATAAATTTCAAACTTAGGAATTTTAATATTAACTCCAATATCAGCCTCAAATTCTTTAACGTACCACTTTAGAGTTTGGATAGCATAATAAGCACCAGATTCAGAAGAATATTCAATGATAACCTTTTCATCAACTTTTAAAGAATAACTCTCAGGTTTGAGAGTTTCATTAAATTTAAAAACGATATCAGCCTTATCTTCATCATCGGCTTTTTGTGCTTCAAGGTTTAAGAAAATAAAAGCGTTTACTTTTTGTTCCAAAAAGAAATACTTAAGCGGTTTTGTACAAACATACTCACCGATAAGTGATTTAAATTTAGAAACGTTTGGGGATAAATTTATCATATTACGCTCCTATATCTTCATAGTTTCCTCATTATTCATATTATAGCACAAAAGCCATTTTTTTTCAATGCTTAAAACTAAATTATATTTATTATTTTTATTCTTTTTTTATAAAATTTTATAATCTCAATTAACGTTTTGCTTAAAAACCTAGCGATAATTTCCTACATTTTCTTACTGTTTTTTTATGTTAAAAAAGAGCGAAAGTTAGTACTTTCACTCTAATATTTTTATAATATTTTATATTTTAAATTTAAATTATTATATCAAATTTATCTACCGAATACATTTCTTGCTTGTTTCATTTTTCCAATTATGTCTACACCAAAAGGACAGTTTTTCAAACATTTTCCACAGGCAATACACTCACTCGCATGACGTTCTAAAACATCATAATGTTCTCTCACAGTTTCTAAAACTTTTCCTTCAGTAATAGCTAAATCCAAAAACTTATTTACTTTAGCTATATTGATTCCCTTTGTACAAGGCGCACAATGTCCACAATACATACAGTTTCCATCGAATTCTTTTTTAGGAGCTTTTGATATTATTTCCGAATAATCTCTTTCTTCTTTTTTTGAAACTAAATACTTTAATGATTCTTCAAGTTCATGAATATTTTTAACGCCAACTAATACACAAGCAACACCCAATCTGTCTAGAGCATAGCTTATGCACTGAACTGGAGTTAATGCTTTTCCGAATGGTGAACGTTTTTTATCAAATAGCAAGCCTCCACTAAATGGTTTCATTACTGTAATAGATACTTTATTCGTTTCAGAAAGCTTATACATTTCATCTCTCAATGGATCAATTCCCATATATACTCTATCAAAAGTTTTATCTTCAAATAAAATATCAACATCTTCATTTTCTGGAAGCATATCATACGCAGGATTAACACTTAACATAATAACATTTATTATACCTGACTCGATACTTTTAATCGCTACTCTTTGATTATGAGTTGAAATACCAATCATTTTAATGATGCCTTTATCTAATAAATCTTTAACATATTCAATAATAAGACCATTCATAATATTATCAAAATCACTTATTTCATCACAATAATGTATCATTCCAACATCAATGTAAGATGTATTCATTTGTTTAAGCATATCTTCAAAAGCTTTCTTAGTATCATCAATATTTCTAGTTCTATAGTATTGACCATTTTTCCAAGCCGAACATAAATGCCCTTGAATATAAATATTAGATCTACCTAATTTTTTAATAGCATACCCTATATTTTCTTGAAACACAGGATCGGATGCATACATATCTATATAGTTAACGCCTCTTTCATATGCATACTTAAACATCTCATAGCATTCCTCTTTAGATTTTTCCGAAAAACCTTCACATCCTAAAGAAATAACGCTAATATCAATATCAGTTTTACCTAGTTTAAGATATTCAATATGTAACCTAAATACTTATATAATTTATAAATTTATATTATTACTAATAACCACTTTTAGCTGGTTTTGTCCATAAAGTCTTAAGAAGTTTCTTTCCTTCAACAATACTTTCACAATCTTCACGATAGAAATCTCTAAATGTAAAGAAAATTGTTCCTAGAATGTTTTCATAGTTTTGATTATATTTTAATTGATTAGGAATTTCTTCTGGATTAGCCCAAGGGCCTTCCTTAGTATAACGATAGAATGCTTGACCAATATAAAGTTTAGTATTAGTCTTTTCAGCAGCCCAACTCCACCATTTAGCGATATCAGCATATCTAACTACGCAAACTTCTTTTCCTTCTTCATCTAATTTAGTATTATCTAAGTCCCAATAATCTTGAGGAACTACATAGTCAATCCAGCCTTCTTCCATCCACTTATAAACATCAGCATATAAACCTTTATAATTAGTTGTACAGCCTTTAGCATTATTAGATCCAAATTCCCAAGCAGATTCATCTTCTTCATCAAAATATTTACTATCAGTACGATAAATACCAAATGGACTAATACCAAATTCAACTTTCTTGTCAAGTTTAGCAAGTTTATTATGAATTAATTCAATCATTAAATTAACATTATGTCTTCTAAAGTCACTTACTTTTTCAAATCCAGCTTCTTTTTGTTTTTGTTCTTCATCTGGATCAGCTACTTGTTCATATGGATAGAAATAATCATCAATGTGAATTGCTTTAATATCATAGTTTTTAGCAATCTCAACAATACTATCACTTACATATTCTCTTACTAATTCATTAGCAGGATCTAATAATAATTTATTTTGTTTTGTAAGAATTGTACACTCTGGATGCATTCTTGCAAAGTTATTTGGAGCAAGAGTGGCAATGAATTCTTCTTTAGTCATCTTCGCTTCAACAATGTCAATTCTTCCTGCTCTATATGGATTAATCCAAGCATGAACATCAATATTATTTTTCTTAGCTTCTTCACAGAAGTATCCAAACACATCAAAACCAGGATCCATACCTTCAACACCTGTTAATACAGAACTCCATGGATTTAATTTAGATTTATATAAAGCATCATTAACTGGTCTTACTTGGAAAATAATAGTATTCATATTAAATTCCTTCAATGTGTCAATTACCTTTAATAAATATTTCTTTAATTCTTCTTGACTTTCTAAAGACGTATCCTTCATCTTAGGAATATCAATATTTGCAACAGTCGATAACCACGCACCACGAAGTTCAACATCTTTTTCAACATATTCATCCGGAATCGTTACATCAACATTAGATCCAAAATATTTAATATTCCCCTCAAAACAAAATCTTTTAATTGGTTTACTCATAAATTTCCTCCTCAATTGTTATTGTTTTTGCATCGGCATCTAGTGTAACAGTAGTGCCTATCGGTAAGTTAACAAATGGAAAACTGTGACCACATGCAAAATCATATATAACTGGTTTTCCTAATTTTTCAACATAATGTTTTATTACATCCATTATTGTTTGAGTTCCTTTTCGACTTTCACTTGGTTCACTACCAGTAAAATATCCAAACACAAAACCTTTAGCCTTTTCAAACATTCCACGAAGACGGATTGCTGAAAGATATCTATCAACTTGGTAAGGTTCCTCAGAAACTTCTTCTAAGAATACAATTTTATCAGTGAAATCTACTTCATACTCAGATCCAACAAGCGTTGCTACTAAGCTTAAGTTACCACCAACTAGTTTTCCAGTAGCTTTACCACCCACTAACGTTTTACACTTATCATTAGGATTTTGTAAAACTCTTCCTTTTTGTTTTTCAGTAAGAACTTTCCAAAAATCATCAAGTGAACCTTCATCACAAGAGTTAGATCCAATATATATACCAACCAAACCATGAATAGTTGGAATATCACATTTCTTACTAATTGCATTTAATAACACGGTAATATCACTAAATCCACAAATAATTTTTGGATTTTCTTTAATCAAAGCAAAGTCAACTTTATCAATCATTCTACTAGCGCCATAACCACCACGCATACAAACGATTGCTTTAACTTCTTCATCTCTAAACATATCGTTAACATCTTCTGCTCGAAGTTCATCACTACCAGCTAAATAACCCTCTTCAGCAAAGAATGATTTACCAAATTTAATTTTATAGCCTAAACCTTCAATGCACTCAATCATTTTGCTATATCTAGTCAATGAGTCTATAGGGTTTTTAAATGATGGATTAATAATCCCAATTGTATCACCTTTTGATAGATGTTTTAATAGCATAATTCTAATTCCTATCTAATAATTTTTATATAAATATTTTTTTATTTGTTTATAGTCTATACTATATTATTCACTATATAGTCTATATTTTTCACTTTATTTTTGTATATTAGTTTATAAATTAAACTAAATCTTTTCTCATAACATTAAATGATTGAACAATTCTTAAACCAGCATATAAATAAATGTTACGAGCTTTATTGTCACTACCTGTAAATAATGTCATGAATGTAGCACCATTTTGTTTTGATCTATTACATAATTCGCAGAACATTGTTTTACCAAGTCCACGTTTTTGAGCTTTTGGATGAATAGCAACACCTGCTAAGAACGCTCTTCCACTCGGTTCAGTTCTAACTGGTCCAGTGAATCCTAAGATTTCTCCATCTTTTTGAGCAATTAATAATGGAGCTGGGTTTTCTTGTGCTAATACGTTTCTTACTGCCATTCTAAATCCATCATGATTTAATGCGTCAAACATTTCTTCAAATCCATAATGTAATTTTGGATCGTAGTAAGTTAATGTATATCCATCTTTTTCATTTTCAGCAATTTTATCTAATACTGGCTTAGGCATTTCAAATTTAGTTAAATCAACATGGAATGCATCTTGTTGTCCATTTGAAACATATCTATTTGCTAATAACAAATAGTAATAAGGTGTGTTATATGGAACAGCAGGTGCTCCAGCATGTTCATGTTTATCATATCCTGGAACGTACCATTTTAAATTAATTGGTGAACCAAAGAAATTACGAATAAATGTTCTACCTTCAGCTTTTAAGAACGCTTCAAGATATTTGAGAATTTGTGTGCCAATTCCTTTTCTTTGATATTCAATCTTTACAACAATCATAGTGATATATCCTGGTTGAACAGCAGGATCAGTTCCTAATCTGTAAATAGCATTACCAAAACCAACTATTTCATTACCATCACAGGCTACTACGCTACCTTCTTCTTTATAATCAGGATTATTTAAGAATTTACTAGTAAATTCTTCAGTAGACAGTTCAGCATAAATAGTATGGCCATAAGCATTTTCATTCCAAAGTTTTACAACTTCTTCAGTCATTTCTTTCTTAAATGGTTTTAATGTAACATTACACATATTTTTTTCTCCTCTATTTAAATTATCGTAAGTTTTTATTCGCCAAAATTAGCAATAATATAATTTCCTAACATACCTCTATAAGGTATGATTTTTGTATTTTGTCTAGTTGGATGAACTCTATTTGTAAGAAGAGAGAATCCGACCATATTTATTCGATCAATAAACACATTTGTTCCAGTGAAACCTGTATGAAGTATTGTTTCCGGGCTAGCTAAGTCACCAGCTGAGCAGTAATCTCCTTGTACAATCCAACCGATTCCACGAGTATTAAGAGTTAAAGCAATACCTTTTTTCTCTTGAACTTGAGGAGTGAACATTAAGTCAATAGTAGCTTTTGATAAAATCTTTTTACCATTGTATTCACCATAGTTAAGAACCATCTCAATAAAATGAGATACGTCTTTACATGTACTAAATAGTCCTGCGTGCCCAGCAACTCCACCCAAGATATACGCCATTTCATCATGAACGTTTCCACGTACTATACCTTTTACGATATCATCATTACGTTCTTCAGTTGGTGCACATCTTAATTTGTCAACTGGATTGTATCCTGTATCATACATTTCTAAAGGATCAAACACATTTTCTTTAGCATATTTATCTAAAGTCATTCCTGATACCTCTTCAATTATAAATCCTAATAATATGAATCCGATATCAGAATAAACTATTTTTGTATTCTTTTCATAAATTAAATCTAAGTCATAAATCTTATCTAATGCTTCTTCACGACTTTTAATCTTACATACTCCACTTACACCAGCAGGAAGTCCTGATGTATGAGTTATTAAGTCCCATATAAGAATATTTTCATATTTAAATCTAGGCAAGTATTTTTTTACTGTATCAAATAATTTTAATTTCCCTTGTTCTAAAAGTTTTAAAACACAAGTTGTTGTACTTAATACTTTAGAGCATGATGCCATATCATAAAGTGTATCGATATCATTAGCTTCTTCTTTTGGAAATAAGGCTTTTTTACCAACAGTTCCAGTAAACGTTCCTTCGCTACATACTAAAGCAAAATTTCCTCCTGGAAATATCCCTTCTTTAACTGCTGTTTCTAATCTTTCAATGAGTTCTCTAACTTTATTATTTACCATAAACTACTTTGTCCTTATATCTTTCATAAAAGTTTTTATAACATACTTTTTGAATATCTTCTTCACTATATCCTCTTCTTCTCATTCCATCAATAATTCTATATGCTTTTGTGGCGTCTGATACATCAACGATATTTGAATTAGGGAATTCGCTTAAATAATCCATAAAGTCGAAACCAAAACAAATATTATCAATGCTCATGAATTTAACAGCATGATCTAAATGATCTAAGAAATGTTCTAAATCTTGTTCCGCTTTATTAGGACTTACAAAGTTATTAGCTAAAGTTAAACCAAATAAACCATCAACTTTCTTTAAAGCAATCATTTGATCATCAGTCAGATTTCTTGGGTGATCACATAATGCTTTACATAAGCCGTGAGAATAAATAATATTCTTATCAACGATTTCTAAAGCTTCATAGTAACTCTTTTCGTTTAAATGCGCTAAGTCGATAATCATATCCAACTCTTGCATACGTTTGTATAATTTCTTACCTTCTTCAGTAATTCCTCTATTTGGGTCTACATCTTTTCCAGGTCTAGCTCCTGTTGCGAAGTGATTAGCTTCATTCCAAGTAACCATCGCATGGCGGAAACCCAATGCATAGATTTCATCTAAATCTTCAACAGTTTTTAAGTTTCTTAATCCTTCTAAACCTAAGATAACTTTAAATCCAGGAAGTTTAGACATATCAATTTGTTTTAAAGCATTCTTTAATCCTTCAACTAAATCAAAGTCATCAGGAGAATACATTGTCCATAAACCACCAGAGATTACACTATTCTTTAATTGATTAACATGATAATCTTCAAAATGATTTTCTACTCCTGCTTTCAACTTACGATCAAGAGCATATAACATATCACTATGAGTATCAAAAATTTTCACATCATCAGTAAACACATGACAAGATAACATATCAGCTGGCGTTTGTCTCTTAACAACTTCAGTAACTTTATCGCCATTAACAAAAATAACACCAGGTTTTGTTAATTCATTATAATTCATAGACATAGAATAACAATATGCACCAGTAGTGAATGCTACAATAGTGTCACCAACTTTAGCAACTGGTAGTTCAACACCTCTAGCAATAATGTCACCACTTTCACAGCATTTACCACTTATATTATATTTCTTATATTCTTTATCTTCATATCTACTAGCATTTTTAATAGTATATTTAGCATCATATAAAGCAGGTCTAATATTATCAGGCATACCACCATCAATAAAGATATATTCTACATTAGCATAAGTTCTCTTAACTCCCCCACAAGTATAGATAGTGACACAAGAGTCTCCAACAATACTTCTACCAGGTTCAATCATTAAGTTCTTAACTTCTAAGCCATTAGCTTTTAATTCTTCATCAATTGATTCAATTAATTTTGGAAGTAAAGATTCAATATCTAGTTCTTCATCTTCATCAAGATACTTGATACCAAAACCTCCACCAACGTTTAAAGTCTTAAACTCAAATCCATATTTTTCTTTAACTTCTTTCATAAAACCTATAAGTTTCTTTTGCAAAGCAATATAACAATCCCCATTAGTAATTTGAGATCCTATATGTGCATGGAAACCATCAAATTCAATATATTCACTTTCTTTATACAAATTAAAGATTTTATCTTGTAATTCTTTATCATAAATAGATTCACCAAATTTAGAATCAAGAAGTGATGTCTCAATATAAGCATGAGTATGTCCTTCAATACCAGGATTAATTCTAAATAAAGTTCTAACTTTCATCTTCTTAGTTTCAGTAATTTCTTTTAAAAGTTTAAGTTCGTGATAGTTATCAACAACAACATAACCAATGTTAGACTCTACTGCTTCAGTTAATTCAGCATAAGATTTATTGTTTCCATGTAAAACAACCATTTCCATTGGATAATTAGATTGTTTTAATAAGTATAAATCACCAGCACTAATAGCATCAATATAAACGTTTCTTTCTCTTAAAATTGAAGCAAGTCTTGGGCAAATAAAAGCTTTAGACGCATACACTACTCTACAGTCATATTTGTCACTCTTAAAAGAGTTCTTGTAACGATTGATTTTATCAACTAATCCAATTTCATCATACACATAAAGTGGTGTTCCATACTTTTTACCTAATTCTTCTAAAGAATAATTACCCATATAGATTTTATTATCTACTATTTTCATTGATTTTGTTTTCATAATATACCTCACATATTTATATTGTTATCTAAATTAAATTTTATTTATATC
>CAZHQU010000001.1:0-37364 GCA_964534245.1 uncultured Coprobacillus sp. | reverse complement strand
TATGGTTGGTTCTTCCTAGGACCATTACTATGTCATCTAATAGGATTTATAATAATTACAGTTCTTTGGAATAAAGGTGGAAATAATAAAATAAGAGCTAAAAGAATACTTATTGGAATGGTAGTATCATTCTTATTAATGACGGCTTTTTCCATATTTATTATTTCACAAGGATATATAGAATTGTAAATTCAAACAATATGTTCTTAATGTTAAAAGGGCTTAACCGAATAGGTTAATAAGCCCTTTTTAATATATTATTATTTAATAATTTTACCATTAATTAAAACAGTAACTTCTTGGTTTGCTGGAACCTCAGGAAGATTGAAAGAAAGAATATTATTTTCATATGTATATGGTAAAGATAATTCATCATAAACAATAGGATTATCGCTATCTAGTTCATATGTTTGAGGAAGTTCATCAAAAACTTCAACATTATATGCGCTAACATTTCCAGTGTTTTTAAGAATAAGTTCATAAGTAAGATTAGAGTTAAGATAAGTATAATTATCATTAACTTTCTTGTAACACTCAATACGAGCATATCCTTGTTTTAGTTCTAAATCTTTTGTATTAATTTTTTCAACATCATCACTTTCGATAGTAAGCTTAGACTTAGCAGATTCTGCGTTAGATCCCATAATAGTTTTATATGAAATAATACAAATGTTATGACTATCTAGTGATGGAATACTAATAGTAATAATGCCATCATTATAATCATAAGTGACATCAAGTTTACTATTGTTATCGAGTAAACAGAATTTTAATGTGTTTGGTATTAAATCTTGATTAGTGATTGAATCAGTAATAATAATATTGTTAGTAATATTAGTGCCAGTATTAGATACTACTAAATTATATGACATAATGTCACCAGCTTTAAAGAAATCGCTACTAGCAAACTTTCTTGCAAGCAATCCAACTTTTCTAACTTCAGTACTAACAACATTTGATGTTGTGACTCCGGTAAGATTAATACCATCTAAATTGTAAGAGTATTTAACTCTAGCCATACTTTTAACGTTCATGATGTACCTCCTCATATAATATAATTATATTCATGAGAAATAATAAATATGACTAAAATATTAAATATTTTATAAATATATATTATATAAATCTAAACTTTATACTTTTTTAGGATTGCTAAAAGTTCGTTATACTTTTTATCTATGTCAGCTTTAAGTCTTTGAAACTCTTCGTTTTCTGGATATGATGGAGTAATAAGTTCGAGTTGTGCTTGATATGTAAGCATAACTTGACCAACAAGCTCTAAAAAGTTTCCTAATGAATTTAATTCAGAGGATGTTAATGGTATAGATAATAAGATACCTAATACACTACCAATAGTGCTAAATTCTAAAGGAGAAAGGGATGCTAAAAACTGAGAAAAGCCTTTGAAATCATAATTGGATAAATCATCAAAGAAGTTATTGTTTGAGTTATTTATAAGCATCACTCCCATTATAATTTATTTGAAAAATAAAAATATTATGAAAATAGTTATTTGCCTTTAACACATTTTACTTTTTAACATAAACTAAAGTGAAAGGTGGTGTGAATATGGGAAACTGTAACAATGTAAATCCTTGCTGTGGTGGATGGAATGGTAATGGTAAATACGCATTCATTTTAGTTTTATTCATTCTATTAGTTATCTGTGGTGCAGCATTTGCTTGGTAAGCTAAATTTAAAAATGAACAAAAAGAAATCAATTTTTGATAGTTTTGATATTGAAGAGTTTTTAAACAAATTACATAAGATATATAAAGAATTGCCCGACTACCTAAAGTCCCCCATAAAGAAACCTTCATGGTATTCTAAAATAGGTGAGAAGGGAAAAAATAGCTTTGAAAAAGTCAAAATCTTTTTATCGAAGAAATTGTAAAAGCCTAAATAAGGGCTTTTATTTTTTTATTAGGAATAATATGTTAAATAAAAATAATAAATAATATAATATCTTTACTAATTTTAAAAAAAATGTTAAAATATGTATGTGAATCGGAGGATTTAAAAATGAAAAAGATATTTGCATTGATTTTAGTAGTTTGCATGTGCTTCAGTATGATTGCATGTAATGAAGAAAAAATTGTTGTTGAATTTGAAACAAATGGCGGAAGCGAAGTTGTTAAAGTTGAAGTAACAGATATTACTGATTTTAAACTACCAGATGCGCCAGTTAAAGAAGGATTTGAATTTGTTGGATGGTATGAGGATGCTGAATTAACAAAGAAATTCTCTTCATTAGGTAATGAAAGTATTAAACTTTATGCTAAATGGGAAGAAATAAAACATGAACACGTATTTGTTGATGGAAAATGTGAATGTGGTGAAGAAGAACCTCATACACATGAATTTGTGAATGGAGAATGTGTTTGTGGAGAATTACATGATTGTACATTTGCAGATGGCAAATGTGAATGTGGAAAAGAGGAAGAAAAACATGAACATGTATTTGTTGATGGTAAATGTGAATGTGGTGAAGAAGAAGTTATAGTTAATAAATACACTGTAACTTTCAAAGATAAAGATGGAAATGTTATCGAAACTGTTGAAGTTGAAGAAGGAAAGGCTGCTACTGCTCCTACTGCTCCAGTTGTTGATGGATTTGCTTTCAAAGGCTGGGATAAAGAATTTACAAATGTAACTAGCGACTTAGAAGTACTTGCTGTTTATGAAGAAGAAGCAGAACCTGGAATCGAAATTATTTTACCAAATGGTCAAACTGAATATTATTTAGATGATGCATTAAAACTTACAGCAATCGTTACTCCAAGTTCATCTGATCAAGCTGTAACTTGGAGAGCAATGAATAGAACAAAAGCTGATATCGATGAAGAAGGTAATGTAACAATTATTGCTGAAGGTGAAGCTACATTTAGAGCTACATCAGTTGCTGATGGAACATTAAAAGCTACAGTTACAATTAAAATTTTAGGTATATTTAATCCATATGCAATGATGGAAAAATTAGCTGTTGAAAAAGTTGTATATCAAAGTACAAGAGCTTGGGATAGTACATTAGGATATATCACAACTCTAAAAGGTGGTATTGCTAATTACTTATTTGAAGATATTGAAGTTCAAGAAAAAATGATTCCAGAAGGAAACGGTAACCGTCCAGGTACATCAAGTAACGGTAACATATTCTCTGCTAGATATGTTACAGTTCATGGCGTAGGTGGAGCAGGAAATGCTGCATCAACAGCAAACTATGCTGTTGGAACAAATACGACTGTTTCATGGCATTATACTACAGGTAATGATGGAATATATCAACATTTGCCACTAAATGAAGTAGGATTCCATGCAGGTGATGGAACAGGTACACCATTAGAATTTTATAACTCTGGAATTAAGGCGCCTTTAGGAGATAAAACTCCTGGTAAGATTACAATTAACCAAAGCACAGGTTACTTCCAAGTAAATGGTGTAGATAGTCAAGTTATGGCTCCTAAAAATGGCAATGGAAAAATTCCATCTAATAGTAGTTTGCCATATACTGGTATTAATAATTATGTAAATGAAGATGGTTACTATATGATTAGTAATACATATTGGAACTCTACTTATGCAACACTTTCAAACCGTGGTGGTAACTTAAATAGTATCGGTATTGAAACATGTGTTAATAAAGGATCTAATATCTACTTAACATGGCATTATACAGCAAAATTAATTGCTACAGTGATTTTACCATCAACTGGATTATCAACATATGATATTAAACAACATAACACATTCAGTGGAAAAGATTGTCCTCAAACAATGAGACATGCAAATCGTTGGGAATCATTTATGGATATAGTAAACTTTGAATATGAAATTTCATCTAAATTCTTAAAACGTGGATGGGAATTAGAATTAATTTGCGATAGTCCATATGTTGGTGAAAATGGTATTCTAATCGAAGCTCCAGAAGTTGAAACAGAATTAACATATCAAGTAAGATTATCATCAACAAGAGAAAACTTTGATGAAACATTTACTTATACTGTAATTTTACCAGCTGCAAGTAGCATTGAATAAAATAAATAAAAATACATAAAAACAAACGAGCAAGATGATCTAAATCTTGCTCGTTTTTTATCTTAAGAAAGTAACGAATTATATAAAAAATGCACCATCATTTGTATATAGTAAAAAATTTTTAAAAAAATTTCGTGTAGCGGAATCAAGCAAAAAAATAAAAAAAGTATAAAAACGCCATAAAATCTGTAGCGTTTTCATATGGTTGAGTAAAAAAAGTGCCATTTGCGCCACAAATGCGTTATTTGACAAATATTTTTGAATATAGTATAATAAGAATGATGAATATATTTAATTATGTATTCATAAATAATTTAAAATAATAGAAGGTACATGTGAATGAAAAATACGATTAAAAGACTATTTGTTGTATGTTTCCTTCTTCTTTTAACTTTTTGAAAGCTGAAGGAGTTGCATCTAATTATGGAGATTTGAACATGTATGTTATGAAGCAGGGGAGAGTTGTCATTGTAAATTCTTCAAATAATGATATTAGAATAGGGTTTGTTGAAGAAGGGTATACAATGTATCAACACGATTCGAGTGGATTGTTTACTAGAAATGTAGCTTATCAAATTCGAGATTTTGTTGAGAGAAACGGAATTAATTGTGTTGCTGATATATTATATAAAAATACAAATGGTATTTCAAATTGGTATAATAATCCCAAAACTAATAATGATTGTGAGTTTTATATTAGATTATTCGATGAAAACGATGGCAAGATGTACTGGGTTGAAATGTTTATAGATGAATCTGAAGATTATATAGATATTAATGTTAAACCGACTCTTTTATGGGAAGAAGTAATTGAATTGTCTGAATCTCAAATAAATTATATATTACAACTTAGTGATATAGAATCTTTTAATTCTTACGTAGATGTTTCAGATGTTAAAAATTATAAATATGAATTAAATTCAACTACTTCAAATGTTGTCTTAGATAATGTTACAGTCCCTGCAGGATATTATTTTTCTAATTTAAAAGAGAGTTTTCCAACAAATACAGTAGGAAGTTGCGGATACATAGCTACGGAAATACTTTTATCATATTATGATATTTTTAATAATTCAGATATTTGTCCAGAACAAGCATATGGTCAAAATATGATAACTTCAGTTAATGTAAACTCTTATGATTTAAGATATTGTTTAAATAGTCCAGGGCCATCTGAGTCATTTAATCAAATGATGATAGATTCTGTTGCTCCTTATGCAGGAATACAAAATTCAGAAACAAATCTAATGTTAACTTATAATCAAATGGTTTCAATACTTAATAAATTTATGCAATCTTTTTCAGATTATAGCTATAATTATCAAGTAGTAGAATTAACTAGTATGAACGAAATATTAGCAGAATTAGATATGGAAGACCTGTGATTATAACAATGCATGATTTTGCATTTGATGAAACAATACAAGTAGATGACACATTAATTGATACAGTACATTGTTATTATGATGCTGGACACGCTGCGGTTTTATATGGTTATGAAGAAATGGCTAATGGAGAAATATTCTTTAAATGCCATACAGGCTTTAAGAGCAATCAAATTTCTAATATCACTAGTGTATATTTGAAATTACTATCAAATGATTTCCAAGGAATATCACTACAATTAATAAATAATGTTCACAGTCACTCGAATGTTTATATCTATGGTAACTCATTTTGTCCATGTATTAATGATGTGAATTATAGTGAATATTGTTTATTAAATGATCAAGATGTTGATGTTGTTTTAAGTAATGAAATATGGATTGAAAAACGAGAGGAGGAATATACTGTATGAAGAAAATAATTTACCTGATTTTATTATTGGTATTGCTAAGTATAGGCTGTACAGAAAATAAATATATAATTACATTTATCGGATACAATGGTGAAATAATAGAAAAAATAGAAGTTGAAGCAGATACTAATATAATTTTCCCTAGTGTTACTTCCCCAGCAGGAAAAAGGTTTGTTGGGTGGGATAAACCACTTGATTCAATAATAAGTGATATGACTGTTTATGCAGTGTTTGAAGATGTTCAACCGTTAGAAATAAAGCAAACTAATGTTACGCAAAATTCTATTTCTTTAAATATTGCAAATGCCATTAGTGATATTAAACTTTATGATGGAGATAGTTTTATAAAAGAAATACTATATGAAGAAGATTTAATAATATCTGATTTATTATCAAACAAAGAGTATTTAATTAAATATAAGTATGAAGGCCAGAGTTTAGAATATAAATTTAAAACACTTCCTATTGAACCAAAATATTCTATAGATATTGTTAGTGTTAGTAATGATAGCATTACATTAAAAATAAATGAAGATGATATTGATAATATAGGTGAAGTTAAAAATATTCAAGTTTTTATGGGTGATTTATTAATTAATGAATCAAAGGAAGTTGAAGTGACATTTGATAATTTAAAAGAAAATACAGAATATTTAATTGTTTTGGAATATTATAATAGTTTTAAAGAAGAGACTTTAACAAAAGAACTTTATGTTACAACTGAAAAAGAAATTATAATTCCAGAAATTGACATATTAAATGTTGATATTAATTATAATTATATTTCGTTTGATGTAATGGTAAAGATAGAAGAAAATTTTGAATATATTAACGATAACAATTTAGGTGAAAACATTTCATTTCTAATTGGAGAATTAGTAGTATATAAAAATGAAGAAGTTGTAACAAAAATTACAGACATTAAAGATAGAATTACAATAAAAGAATTGGAAGAAAATAGTTATTATACGTTAGAATTATCGTATTTCTATGTTTTGAATGAAGAAACTATTGAAAAGACTATAACAAAAGATATAAAGACAACTGATTATTTTAGCTCTGTATTTGAATATGAAATAATTACTTATGAGCCTAATAGTATAAAAATTTTAGGTTTGAAACAAGACGTTGCTAATTTAGTTATTCCTGATGGATATGTAATTGATGATGTGACATATAAAATCGCTGAAATTGGCATGAGAGCTTTTTCCAATAATGATATATTAGAATTTGTGACTCTAGGAAAAAATATAAGTTTAATTGAGGCTTATGCTTTTGAATATTGTATTAGTCTGAAAGAAATATATTTTGAAAAAATAAATGAAGAAATTGAAATAGTTAGTTTTGATAGCGCGATTTTGCTCAATGTAAAAGTTTGACTGTTATAGATTTTACTAACACAAAACCTTTTGCTATTAGTAGCAATATGTTTAATGGGTGCGATAAACTTAAAACGGTTAAACTTAACGGAATCGAAGGTTTTATTGGATATTATGCGTTTGAAAATTGTAAAGAATTACTGTCAGTAGAAAATGGAATGTGGATTAGAACTATTTACACAGGTGCGTTTAAAAATTGCGAAAAGCTTGAAAATGTAGGGTTTCCTAAATTAACAAATGTTTTTAAACTAGCATTTGAAAATTGTACAAATTTAAAATCTTTTGGATTTGATGAAGTTGAAAGTATAGGTGAATATGCATTTAACAATTGTTTGAGTTTAACAACAATATATTTGCCAATAACTGTTAAAGTAATTGGTAATAATGCGTTTTCTAATTGTCCTTTATTGATCATTAACACTGCTCACGAAACAAAGCCTGACTTATGGAGCGATGGTTTTAAAGATGAAACGACGATAGTTAATTATAATGTGATAAATGAAATGATTAATTAAAAGATTAAAAAGTTTATATATTCAAAATAATAAAATTTAAAAAATCAAAATTAAAATGACTAATAATCATGAGTGAAATCATAGAATTAGTCATTTTATTTATAGATGTTAATAAAAAATATTTAATGGGGTTTATTTTTTATTAAAACTATGTTATAATAAAGGGTAAATAAAAAATAAAGGAGAATTATTATGGGAAGAGCACATGAGGTACGCGCTGCTTCAATGGCTAAGACAGCAGCAGCAAAAAGTAAACAAAATGCAAAATACGGAAGAGCTATTTATGTAGCAGCAAAGAGTGGGATTCCTGATCCTGACGTAAACCAAGCTTTAAAGAAAGAAATCGAAAGAGCTAAGAAGGAACACATTCCTGCAGACGTAATCAAAAGAGCAATTGAAAAAGCAAAAGGTGGAATTGGTGAAGCTTATAACTTTGTTCGTTATGAAGGTTATGGTCCAAACAACTGTATCGTTATGGTTGACTGTTTATCAGACAATGTTAATAGAACATATACATCTGTTAAAACTGCATTCGGTAAATGTGGATTTAAATTAGGTGTTAGTGGATGTGTAGCATACATGTTTGACAATTTAGCAATCTTTACTTTCAAAGGTCATACTGATGAAGAAGTATTAGAAGCATTAATGATGGCAGATGTAGAAGTTAATGATGTTGAATTAGATGAAGAATATGTAACTGTATATGCTCCACAATCTTCATATTCAAAAGTTCGTGAAGCTTTAATAGAAGCATTTGGTGAAATTGAATTTGATGAAGATGATACTACATGGATTCCTCAAAACTACGTAGAAGTAGATGAAGAAGGTATGAGAAAGTTTGATCGTTTCAGAGAAATGTTAGATGACATCGATGATGTTCAAGAATTATATCATAATATTAAAAATAATTAATTTATAACATGACTCGAAAAATTAATACAAGAAGCTCAAGAAAATTATCTTCTGGTGTAAAACTTTTAGGGATATTCTTTTTGGTAACACTACTACTATTTTGTTATGTGGTTGCTGGAAAAGAAACTATCGCTAATAGCACTGTTCTGATATGGGCTACTATTGGTTTATTAATTATTGAACTTTGTTTAATAAACTTAATTAACAAATTATTTAAAACAATTAATAAAGTAGAAACTAAAGACAATAAAGTACTATATTATACTGATAGATGGGTATATATATCAGAGAGAGAAGAATGTTTAAAAATATCTAAAAGAATAAATAAAATAGTATTTGAGTTTTCTAATGGATTGAAATTAATTTGTGTTACAAAAGCATTCTTATTTATACCAATTAATAAAAGTGCTATAAGAGACATTACAAACCTATTTAAAATTAAATAATTAAAAATCTATCTATTTTAAAGTTTATATTTTTATATAAAAATTTCCTAATTATAAGTTGTAATATCTTAAAATAAATAGTAAAGACTAGACCTGAAAATCTAGTCTTTTTTTGGTTTTGTGTAAATTGATCATAAAAAAAGAAAAAAAGTTAAAAAAGTGTTTGACATACATATTGAAATATGATATAATACTAAAGGCTCATAGAGAGACGTAGATATGTGAGGTTGCTGATACACACGGGTACGTTGCCAAGACCTAGTGTTTCAGGTAATTTACATGGAGTCGAGCAACATTTAAAATGAATGCGAAGGAGGAACAAACATGGCAAAGAAAGCATTAAGAATTAAATTAGTTTCTTATGATCACAGATTAATCGATGAAGCAGCTAAGAAATTTGTTGACGCTGCAAAGAAGACAGGCGCAAAGGTATCTGGACCTATTCCACTACCAACTGAAAAAGAAGTCTTCACAATTATTCGTTCACCACACAAACATAAAGATAGTCGTGAACAATTCGAAAGAAGAACTCACAAACGTTTAATCGACATAGTTGAAACTACACCAAAAACAATGGATGCTCTAGTTCACTTAGAAATTCCTGTTGGTGTTGATATCATTCTTAAATAATGAGTAATTTAATAGGAGGTGAAAACTCATGGCTAAAGGAATCTTAGGTAGAAAAATTGGTATGACACAAATTTTCTCAGCACAAGGTGATTTAATTCCTGTAACAGTTATACAGGCTGAACCAAACGTTGTGCTTCAAGTTAAAACAGAAATGAACGACGGTTATAACGCTGTTCAATTAGGTTTCGCAGATGCTAAAGTCAAAAATTCGACTAAAGCTGCAGTTAAGCATGCTGAAAAAGCTGGCACAAATCCTAAGCGCTTCATTAAAGAAATCGCTGGGGAAGAAATGTTAGTCTTCAAGGCAGGCCAAGAGGTTAAAGTTAATATATTCGCGGAAGGTGAAATTGTAGACGTAACTGGAACAAGTAAAGGTAAAGGTTATGCTGGTACAATCAAACGTCACAACTTCCATAGAGGCCCTATGGCACACGGTTCTGGTTATCACAGAGGTGTTGGTTCAATGGGTTCAATCGATTCAGCAAGAATCTTCAAAAATAAGAAAATGCCTGGTAGATTAGGTGGAGAACAAGTTACAGTTCAAAACTTAGAAATCGTTAAGGTTGATGTAGAAAAAAATATCATTTTAGTAAGGGGTAATGTTCCTGGTGCTAAGAAATCATATGTTATGATTTCAAATGCTGTTAAAGCTAAACCACAACCAATTAACCCTGCTGCTTTAGTGTAGAAAGGAGAAATTAAAATGCCTACTATAAAAGTATTAAACCAATTAGGTGCAGAAGTTAAGGAAATTACTCTTGATGAAACAGTATTTGGTGCCGAACTAAATATGCAAGTAGTTTATGATGTTGTTAATGCTGAAAGAGCAGCAAAGAGACAAGGTACTCATAAAGTTAAAGGTCGTAGCGAAGTAAGCGGCGGCGGCAAAAAACCTTGGAGACAAAAAGGAACTGGTCGTGCTCGTCAAGGAACTATTAGAGCTCCACAATGGCGCGGTGGTGGTATCGTATTTGGTCCAACTCCAAGAAGTTATGAAGTTAAAGTTAACAAGAAAGTTGTTAAATTAGCAAAGAAAGTTTTATTATCAAACAGATTAGCAAATAACAGCCTAGTAGTTGTAGAGGATTTAAAATTAGAATCATTCAAAACTAAAGAATTCGTTAAAGTTCTTGAAGCTTTAAATGTTAATGGAAAAGTTATCGTTTGTTTAGCTGAAGAAAATACAAATGTATCAATCGCTTCAAACAACATTCCTAACGTTTATGCACAAAACATTGATCATTTAAGCGTTTATGATTTAATTAATGGTACAACTTATGTATTAACAGAAAGTGCTGTTAAGAAATATGAGGAGGTATTAAAATAATGAAAAATCCTTATGATATTATCGTTAAACAAATTATTACTGAAAAAACAACTAAACTAGCTGAAGAAAATAAATATACTTTTGAAGTTAGTCAAGGTTCAAACAAAATTGAAGTTAAAAATGCAATTGAAACAATATTCGCTTCTAAAAATGTAAAAGTTAAAAGCGTAAAAATTATCAACGTTAGAAAGAAACCTCATAAGATGGGACGTTACGAAGGTTTTAAAGCAGCTGTTCGTAAAGCAATCGTTACTCTTGAAAAAGGTACTTTAGACGTATTTGAAATCTAGGAGGTAAACAATGGCTATTAAAAAATATAATCCAACGACTAATGGTCGTCGTAATATGTCGACTTTAGTTAATGAAGATATTACAACTTCAACTCCTGAGAAAAGTTTATTAGCACCTTTAAATAAAAAAGGTGGTCGTAACAACACTGGTAGAATCACTGTTCGTCATCAAGGTGGCGGTGCAAAGAGAAAATACCGTATCATAGATTTTAAGAGAAATAAAAAAGATATTGCTGGAACAATCGCAACAATCGAATACGATCCAAACAGATCAGCTAACATTTGCTTAGTTAACTATGTTGATGGTGAAAAGAGATATATCTTAGCACCTAAAGGAATCAAAGTTGGTGATAAAGTTATGTCTGGTGATAATGCTGACATCCGCGTTGGTAACGCATTACCATTAGATAAAATTCCAGTTGGTACATTTATTCATAATATTGAATTATATGCAGGTCATGGTGGACAATTAGTAAGATCTGCAGGTGCTAGCGCTCAAATCTTAGGTCGTGAAGGTAAATATGTTATCATTCGTTTCCCAAGTAATGAAATGCGTAAAGTACTAGGAAATTGTTATGCAACAATCGGTGAAGTTGGAAATGCTGATCACATGAACGTTAATATTGGTAAAGCTGGTAGAAAACGCCATATGGGTATCTTACCTACTGTTCGTGGTTCTGTTATGAATCCTAATGACCATCCTCATGGTGGTGGTGAAGGTAGAACACCAGTTGGTAGAAGAGCTCCACTTACTCCTTGGGGTAAAATTGCTCTTGGTAAGAAGACTCGTAAAAATAAGAAAAAATCTAACGACTTAATCTTACGTCGTCGTAATGGATAGAAAGGGGAATAAATAATGGCACGTTCACTTAAAAAAGGACCTTTTATCGATGAACATTTAATGAAAAAGGTTGAATCTCAAACAGAAGCTAATAAAAAAGTTATACAAACATGGTCACGTCGTTCAACTATATTCCCTGAATTTATTGGACGCACAATCGCTGTTTATAATGGAAAAGTACATATTCCAGTATATGTAACTGAGGATATGGTTGGTCATAAACTTGGAGAATTTGCTCCAACAAGAACTTACCGTGGTCACGGTAAAGATAAGAAATAGGAGGATTGAATTATGGAAGGCTTAAAAACTGAAGCAAGATGTACTGCTAAAACTGTCCGTATTACTCCTCGTAAAGCAAGATTAGTAATTGACTTAGTAAGAGGCAAAAAAGCATCTGAAGCTGCTGCTATATTAAAATTAACACCAAACGCTGCAAGCGAAGCAGTTGGAAAAGTATTATTATCTGCTGCTGCAAACGCTGTAAACAACTTCCACATGAACAAGGAAAATCTATTCGTTAAAGAAGCATTCGTTAATGAAGGCCCAACAATGAAGAGATATTTACCAAGAGCTAAAGGAAGCGCAGACAGATTATTAAAGAGAACATGTCATATAACAATTGTTCTTGCAGAGAAGAATTAGGAGGATAATATGGGTCAAAAAGTTAATCCAATAGGCTTACGTATAGGTATTATTAAAGACTGGGAATCTAAATGGTATGCAAACAAAAAAGAAGTTGCAGACTTATTACAAGAAGATATTAGAATCCGTAAAGCAGTTGTTAAATATTATGAAGAATTACCAAGCAATCGTGAAGATCAAAAAGGTGTAAACGATCATGGTATTTCTAAGATTGAAATTGAAAGAACAAAAACTAAAGTTATGTTAACTCTTTACACTGTTAAACCTGGTTTTATCATTGGTAAAGAAGGAAGTAATAAAAATGGTTTAGTACAATTATTACAAAAGATGACTGGAAAAATCTTCTATTTATCAGTTGTTGAAATTGCAAATCCTAACTTAGATGCAACATTAGTTGCTCGTAACATTGCAAGACAACTTGAAAACAGAGCTTCATTCCGTCGTGTTCAAAAGAAAGCTATCCAAGACGCTATGAGAGCTGGTGCTAAAGGTATCAAAACTTCAATCTCTGGTCGTTTAGGTGGTGCTGAAATGGCTCGTCGTGAAGGTTATTCTGAAGGTACAGTTCCACTACACACTTTAAGAGCAGATGTTGACTACGCAATCGCTGAAGCTAGTACAACATATGGTAAATTAGGTGTTAAAGTATGGATCTGTAAAGGAGAAGTTTTACCAACTAAAAAAGTAAATAAGGAGGCTAAATAATTATGTTAATGCCTAAGAGAACTAAGTTCCGTAGACCTCATAGAGTTAGTTATGAAGGTAAAGCAAAAGGAGCTAAAAAAGTAGATTTTGGTGAATATGGTTTACAAGCATTAGAAGGTTCATGGATTACTGCTGCACAAATCGAAGCTGCTCGTATCGCTATGACTCGTTATATGAAACGTGAAGGGAAAGTATGGATTAGAATTTTCCCACATATCATTCAAACACGTAAACCATTAGAAGTACGTATGGGAGGCGGTAAAGGTTCTCCTGACGGATATGTTGCTGTAGTTAAAAAAGGTACAGTTATGTTTGAAATCGGTGGAGTTAGCGAAGCTGTAGCTCGCGAAGCTTTAAGACTTGCTTCACACAAATTACCTGTTCAAACAAAAGTAGTTACTAAAGAAAGTGGTGAAGAATAATGGCAAAAAAAGAAGTTAAAAAAGAAACATCTAAAAAGGTAACTGAGATGGAAAAAATCGCTAATATGGATGATGCCACTATTTTAAATAATATTGAAAATCTTAAGAAAGAATTATTTAATTTACGCTTTCAATCTGCAGTTGGTAAATTAGAGAACACAGACAGAATTAGAAAAGCAAAGAAAGCAATCGCACGTATGAAAACTGTTTTAAATCAACGTGCTAATGCTAACAAGTAAGGAGGCTCTCTATTATGGAAAGAAATAGTCGTAAAGTTTATGTTGGAACAGTTGTTTCAATTAAAGAAGAAAAAACTATTAAAGTATTAGTTACAACATATCGCAAACATCCTTTATATGGAAAACGCGTAGAATATTCAAAGAAGTTAACTGCTCATGATGAAAACAATGATGCTAAAATGGGGGATAAAGTTAAAATTATGGAAACTAGACCATTATCAAAAACTAAGAACTTCCGTTTAGTTGAAATTGTTGAAAGAGCTGTACAACTATAAGGAGGCTAATTTATGATACAACAAGAATCAAGACTTAAAGTAGCTGACAACTCTGGTGCTAAAGAATTACTTTGCATTAAAGTATTAGGTGGTACTAGACATAAATATGCTAACATTGGTGATGTTATTGTAGCATCAGTTAAATCAGCAACTCCTGGTGGTGTAGTTAAAAAAGGTGACGTTATTAAAGCTGTAATTGTTAGAACTAAGAGTGGATTAAGAAGAAAAGATGGTAGTTACATCAAATTTGATGATAACGCAGCTGTAATCATTAAAGATGACAAGAGCCCAAGAGGAACTCGTATCTTCGGCCCTGTTGCACGTGAATTACGTGATAAAGATTACATGAAGATCATTTCTTTAGCTCCTGAAGTTCTATAAGGAGGGGTATTATGTTTATTAAAAAAGGTGATACAGTACAAGTAATCAGTGGTGACTCTAAAGGTACAACTGGTAAAGTATTAAAAGTATATGTAAAAGAACAAAAAGTTCTTGTTGAAGGCGTAAACAAAGTTAGTCGTCATACTAGACCTAACAATGAATACCCTGATGGTGGAATTATTCAAAAAGAAGCTCCTATCGCAATTTCAAACGTTATGTATTTCGAAGTTAGTGAAGGTAAAGCTACAAAAATTGGCTATAAATTGAATGCGAAAGGTAAAAAAGTTCGTTTTTCAAAGAACAGCGGAAAGGAACTAGATAAATAATTATGAATAGATTATTAGTTAATTATAATGAAAATGTTAAACCTGAATTAATGAAGACATTTGGTTATTCATCAGTTATGCAAGTTCCAAAGATTGAAAAAATAGTTGTTAACATGGGTGTTGGTGATGCAATCACAAACTCTAAAGTGTTAGATGCTGCTGTTGAAGATTTAAAGACTATCACTGGTCAAAAACCAATCATTACTAAAGCTAGAAAATCAATCGCTGCTTTCAAATTACGTGAAGGTGTAGCAATCGGTTGTAAAGTAACTCTTCGTGGAGAAAGAATGTATGAATTCTTTGATAAACTTGTTTCTATCGCACTTCCACGTGTACGTGACTTCCGTGGCTTAAGCAAAGATTCATTTGATGGACGTGGAAATTACACACTAGGAATTAAGGAACAATTGATTTTCCCAGAAATCAATTTTGATAAAGTATTAAAAGTTCGTGGTATGGATATCGTTATTGTTACTACAGCAAAAACTGATAATGAAGGCCGTGAATTATTAAAACTAATGGGAATGCCATTTAAAAAGTAAAGGAGACTTATTATGGCTAAAACATCGTTAAAAGTTAAAAATCATCGTACACCTAAATTTAAGGTAAGAGAATATACTAGATGCGAACGCTGCGGACGTCCTCACTCTGTATATCGTAAATTTAAATTATGCCGCTTATGCTTTAGAGAGTTAGCGTACAAGGGACAAATCCCTGGCGTTACTAAATCAAGCTGGTAGGAAGGAGTCTAATAATGGGAATGACTGATCCAATTGCTGATATGCTTACTCGTATTCGTAATGCTAACCAAGCAAAACACGAAAAAGTAGAAATGTCAGTATCAAATGCAAAATTAGAAATTTTAGAAGTAATTAAAAAAGAAGGATATATCGCAAATTACGAAGTTCTTGAAAGAGAATTAAAGAACCACAGATTTGAAAAATATATTTTAGTTACATTAAAATACACTGATAAGAAGGAAAGAGTTATTAAAGGACTAACTCGTATATCTAAACCTGGTTTAAGAATTTATGCTAAAGCTAGCGAAATGCCAAAAGTATTCAATGGTTTAGGAACTGCAATTGTTTCAACATCAAATGGAGTAATGACTGATAGAGAAGCTCGTAAACAAAAAGTTGGCGGCGAAGTCATGGCTTATATTTGGTAGGAGGATGAATTATGTCAAGAGTTGGTAATAAATTAATCAAGCTAAATGAAAACGTAACAGTAGATGTTCAAGAAGGAAATTTTGTTGTGGTAAAAGGCCCTAAAGGCGAATTATCTGCAAAGCTTGCTTCTGAAATCTCTATCGAAATTTCTGAAGGTCAAATTAAATTAGTTCGTCCTAATGATACAATTAGAATTAAAACTCTTCATGGAACAACTAGAGCTTTATTAAACAATATGGTTGTTGGTGTTTCTGAAGGATTCAAGAAAACATTAGTTATGAATGGTGTTGGTTATAAGATGGTACTTGAAGGCGCTAAGAAATTAGTTGTTCATGCAGGTTACTCTCATCCAGTACCAATGGAAATTCCTGAAGGTGTTAAGGTTACTTTAACAAACGCTACTGAAGCTGTTATCGAAGGATGCAACAAACAAGTTGTTGGTCAATTCGCTGCAGAAATCAGAGCTATTAGAGGACCAGAACCATACTTAGGTAAAGGTATTCGTTACAAAGATGAAATCATCCGTCGTAAAGAAGGAAAGAAAAATAAATAGAAGGGAGTGTATGAGTAGTGGTTACAAAAAAATCGCGTAATGTTACGCGTCAAAAACGTCATTTAAGAGTTCGTAAGAACATTGTTGGAACATCTACTTTACCTCGTTTAAATGTGTTTAGATCAAATCAACATATTTATGCTCAAATTATAGATGATGAGAAACATGCAACTTTAGTTAGTGCATCATCAAATGATAAAGAATTAAAATTAGAAATCGGTTCAAACATCGAAGCTGCTAAACAAGTTGGTGCTTTAGTTGCTAAGAGAGCATTAGAACAATCAATTACTGCTGTAGTATTCGACCGTGGTGGATATTTATATCACGGACGTGTTAAAGCATTAGCTGAAGGTGCTCGTGAAGCCGGATTAAAGTTCTAGGAGGTTAATGATGCGTCAAGAAAAAGATAACAAAAAGCAAAACAAAAGAGAAGAAGTTGCTGTTGTAAAAGAATTTGAAGAACGTGTAGTAAGTATCAACCATGTTACAAAAGTTGTAAAAGGTGGTCGTAGATATCGTTTTAGCGCCGTTGTTGTTGTAGGCGATAAAAAAGGTCGCGTAGGTCTTGGAACTGGTAAAGCTATCGAAGTTCCAGATGCTATTAGCAAAGCTGTTGAAGATGCAAAGAAAAACTTAGTTAATGTTCCAATCATCAACACAACAATTCCACATGAAATCACTGGTATCGCTGGTGCTGGTCAAGTATTCTTAAGACCTGCTCCTGATGGAACTGGAGTTATCGCTGGTGGTCCTGTTCGTGCTGTTGTTGAATTAGCTGGTATTCAAAACATCGTATCAAAATCATTAGGTTCAAGTACACCTATCAATATTGTTAGAGCTACTATCAATGGTTTAGCTTCATTAAGAACTGTTGAACAAGTTGCAGCAATCAGAGGACTTGATCCAAAGGATATTTTGGGGTAATAGATTATGGCAAATGAAAAAATGATTACAATCAAATTAGTTAAAAGTGCTTATGGTCGTAAACCAAATCAAGCTGGTACTCTTAAGGCTTTAGGATTATCAAAAATAAACCAAGTTGTTACTAAACCTGACAACGATGCAATCAGAGGTATGGTTGCTACAGTTGCTCATTTAGTAGAAGTACTTGAGAAGTAGGAGGCTAAAATGAACGAAAATAAAGTTACTTTATTAGAAATGCATACAATTAAACCTGTTGAAGGTGCTAGACATTCACGTAAACGTGTTGGTCGTGGTACTGGTAGCGGTCATGGAAAAACAAGTGGTAGAGGTCATAAAGGTCAAAACGCACGTAGCGGTGGCGGTGTACGTCCTGCTTACGAAGGTGGTCAAACTCCTTTATTCAAACGTATTCCTAAACGTGGATTCACTAATGTTAATAGAGTTGAATATGCTGTAGTTAATATTAGCGCATTCGCATGTGAATGCTTCGAAGCTGGTTCTGTAGTTACACCTGAAGTATTAGTTCAAAAAGGTTTAATTAAGAAAGATGCTAAATTAGTTAAGATTTTAGGAAATGGTAAATTAGAGAAAGCATTAACAGTTAAAGCTAATAAATTCTCTAAAGCTGCTGAAAAAGCTATAGTTGAAGCTGGCGGAAGTATCGAGGTAATCTAATATGGTTTTAAAGAACAAAAAATTATGGCTTGGATTTGCCTTCACGATTCTAGTTCTATTTATTTATAGATTAGGATATTTTGTTCAACTTCCATATGTTAGATTTGAAAATGTACAAGCCTTATATAGCTCTGGCGAGTCTATGTTTGGTTTCTTAGATATATTTAGTGGTGGTGCATTATCAAACTTCTCAATAGTTGCACTAGGTGTTTCACCATATATCACTGCTTCTATCGTTGTACAATTGCTACAAATGGATATCGTTCCTGCAATTAAGGAATGGTCTGAAGAAGGCGAAGAGGGAAAACAAAAAATCAATACATTAACAAAATATCTTGCAATTGGTCTTGGATTTGTACAAGCATTAACAGTTGTATTAGGTGTTTCTGTTTCTTATAATGATATTTTCTTTGGTGTTGGAACTCCAACAGGTCCAATGACATACATTTATTTAGCGATTGTTATGACTGCTGGTACAGCATTCGTATTATGGCTTGCAGATTTAATTACTGCAAAAGGTATTGGTAATGGTACATCTTTAATGATCGTTGCTGGTATCATCTCTGCATATCCAGATATGATTGATGATTTAATTCAAACTTATCTATTAGCTGATGAAACTGGTATTGGTGAAATATTCATCTTCATCGGTGTAATCGTATTAATGTTATTAATTATTATTGGCGTAGTATTCATGGAAGCTGCTCAAAGAAAGATTCCTATTCAATATTCAAATCGTTCTAATGCAGCAACATTCAGAGGAAAGAATGATTCAAATATTCCAATTAAATTAAACTCTGCATCTGTTATTCCAGTAATCTTTGCTTCAACATTAATGAGTTTACCATTAACAATTTCAAACTTTGTACAAAATACAACTGTAGCAAATGTATTAAATTCAATTTTCAATTCATCTGAACCAATCGGATTTGTTGTATACATTGTGTTAATCGTATTATTCACATTCTTCTATTCATTCTTACAAATGAATCCAGAACAAATGGCGGAAAATTTACGTAAACAACAAGCTAACATTCCTGGTGTTCGTGCAGGTGAAGAAACAAGATCTTATATCTCACGTGTATTGTTTAAAGTTAATGTTTTAGGTGCTACATATTTAGCTGTATTAGCTGCACTTCCAATTATTATGACTAAGATTTTTGATCTTCCAGAATCTGTTCAATTAGGCGGAACTGGTTTAATTATTGTAGTTGGTGTTGCAATCGAAACTGCTAAACAAATCAAGAGTGCATCTGAAGAAAAACAATATCGTGGATTTATGGAATAGGAGATAAAAATATGCGTTTACTTATAATGGGTGCACCTGGTGCTGGAAAAGGAACTCAAGCTGCATTAATTAAAGATGCATATAATATCTCTCATATATCTACTGGTGATATGTTCAGAAAAGCTATAGCTGAACAAACACCTACAGGCATCGAAGCTAAGAAGTTTATCGATCAAGGACAATTAGTTCCTGATTATGTTACTAACAACTTAGTGAAAGAAAGACTTGCCCAAGCGGATTGTGCAAAAGGATTCCTATTAGATGGATATCCAAGAAATCTAGATCAAGCTGTAGAATTAGATAAAATTCTTAAAGAATTAAATATTAAATTAGATGCTGTAATAAATATTTCTGTTGATGATAATTTCCTAATCGAAAGAATCACTGGTCGTCGTACTTGTACTAAATGTGGAGCTAGTTATCATGTAGTTGCAAATAAACCTAAACAAGAAGGTATCTGTGATGTATGTGGAAGCGAACTTATTCAAAGAGCCGATGACACAGAAGAAACAATCAAATCAAGATTAAATGTTTACTATGGTAAAACTGAACCAGTATTATCATATTATGAAAAACAAGGTCTTGTTAAGAATGTTTATGGCATGGGCAGTATTGATGAGATATTTGCTAATGTTAAAGAAGTATTAGGAGAAATTTAATGATAACAATAAAAAGTAATCGTGAAATCGAACTTATGATAGAAGCTGGTCGAATTACAGCTTTAGCACACAGAAAAGTTAAAGAGGCGATTCGTCCAGGAATTTCTACCTATGAATTAGATAAGATTGCTGAAGAGACAATAAGAGCTTGCGGAGCTGTGCCTTCATTCAAAGGCTATGGAGGGTTCCCAGGCTCAATATGTGCCTCTATAAATAATGTTGTTATTCATGGAATTCCCAAGAAATCAACAATTTTAAAAAGTGGTGATATTATCTCTGTTGATATCGGTGCTTGTTACAAAGGATATCATGGAGATAGTGCAATGACACATGGGGTTGGCGAAGTAAGTGAATCAAGAAAGAAACTTATGAAAGTTACAAAAGAATCACTTTACAAAGGATTAGAACAAGCTAAACCCGGTAATAGATTATCAGATATATCTCATGCTATTGAATCATATGTGAAAGAGCATGGCTATACTGTCGTTAAAGACTTTACAGGACATGGTGTTGGAAGAAACTTACATGAAGATCCAGCGATTCCAAATTATGGAGAAGCAGGACATGGACCAATACTAAAACCTGGAATGACACTAGCAATAGAACCTATGGTTAATGCTGGAAAACATAATGTTAGAATATTATCTGATGATTGGACAACTGTTACGGTTGATCGTAGTGATAGCGCTCATTTTGAGCATACAATTGTAAT
Organism: uncultured Coprobacillus sp.; assembly: GCA_964534245.1. Taxonomy (GTDB): domain Bacteria; phylum Bacillota_I; class Bacilli_A; order ML615J-28; family CAG-698; genus CAG-698. Next base: position 16,221 of record CAZHQU010000001.1, on the reverse strand, counting down.
TACTGAAAATGGGTACAGGATACTCACAATTGAGGAGGATAGTTAATGTCTAAAAGTGATGTCATTGTTATGAAAGGAACAGTTACTGATGCTTTACCAAATTCGATTTTCAAAGTAACATTGGAAAACGGGCATCAAATAATCGCCCACGTTTCTGGTAAAATCCGTATGAACTTCATATTCATTTTACCAGGTGATAAAGTAACTGTAGAAATGTCACCATATGATTTAACACGTGGACGTATTACTTATCGTGATAAATAATATATTCAAGTTAAACATAATTTAGAATATTAAATATAAAAGATAAGATAAATACTCATTTTACCTAAGGTTAATAAAGACTACAAAGGTTTAATAAGGAGGACAAAAATGAAGGTTAGACCATCTGTAAAACCAATATGCGATAAATGCAAAGTAATAAAAAGACATGGAAAAGTTATGGTTATCTGTAACAATCCAAAACATAAACAAAAACAAGGATAATTAGGAGGCTAAATTTATGGCACGTATTTCTGGTGTTGATATTCCTCGTGATAAGAGAGTTTGTATTTCTCTTACTTACATCTATGGAATTGGTAGACCAACAGCAATTGAAATTTTAAAGAAAGCAAACGTTGATGGAAACAAGCGCGTTAAAGATTTAACTGAAGAAGAATTAGCTACAATCAGACGTGAAGTTGCTGAATATAAAGTAGAAGGTGATTTACGTCGTGAAGTTGCTATGAATATAAAAAGATTAATGGAAATTGGATGCTACAGAGGTATTCGTCATCGTAAAGGATTACCTGTAAGAGGACAAAATACTAGATGTAATGCTCGTACTCGTAAGGGTAAAGCTAAGACAGTAGCTAACAAGAAGAAATAGGAGGCAGCAATAATGGCTCGTAAAATTCGTAAACGTAAAATTAAAAAGAGCGTTCCTGTGGGATTAGCTCATATTCATTCAACATTTAATAACACTATCGTTACTATTACTGATCCAGAAGGAAATGCAATCGCTTGGAGCAGTGCTGGTGCGTTAGGATTCAAAGGTAGTAAGAAATCTACACCATTCGCAGCAAGCCAAGCTTCTGAAGCATGTGCTAAAGCAGCTGCTGATGCAGGTGTAGTAAAAGTAGAAGTTTCTGTTAAAGGACCTGGTCCTGGTAGAGAAGCAGCAATTAGATCATTACAAGTAGCTGGATTAGAAATCACATCTATTAAGGATGTTACACCAATTCCTCACAATGGATGTCGTCCACCTAAGAAACCTAGAGGATAATCAATTAATTTATATATAATAAAAGGAGGATGCGAATGAGAAAATTCGAATTTATTAAACCTCAAGTTACAGTAGATAATGGCAATGAGGGGAATACTTATGCAAAATTTGTAATCTCACCGCTAGAAAGAGGATACGGGTTGACTCTTGGAAATGCACTTCGCCGTGTTTTATTATCATCAATGCCTGGTGTAGCAATCGTTGCTATGAACATTGAAGGTGTTGCTCATGAATTTATGGCTCTAGACAAAGTAAGAGAAGATGTAACTGGAATAGTATTAAACTTAAAGAAGGTAATTTTCAAAATCGACGAAGAATTATTATACAAACCAATGCCTAAAGCACAAGAAGAAATTTTTGAATTAAGTGTTTACAAAGAAGGTGAAGGAGTTGTTACAGCTGGTGATTTAGTTGACCATTCAAATTTATTAACAGTTGTTAACCCTGACCAAGTAATCGCTACTTTATCAAAAGGTGCAAAATTCAAAGCTGTATTCTATGCTAAACGTGGAATCGGTTATGTAAGCGCTGATGAAAACAAAGTATATTGTCGCGATGAATCTGGTAATTTATATGTTGATAGAATTGCAATTGATTCTATTTATACTCCAATTACAAAAGTAAATTATGAAGTTGAAAAAACACGTGTAGATGAAGATGTATCATTTGATAAACTTACACTTGATGTATGGACAAATGATTCTATTAAGCCAAGTGATGCTGTTTCTCTCGCATCAAAATTCTTAATTGAACATTTCCAAATTCTTACTTCATTTAATGAAATAGTTGTTAATGAAGAATATATGTATGAACGTGAAGAAAAAACACAAAACAAAAAACATGAAACTAGAATCGAAGAACTTGACCTATCAGTTCGTTCTCAAAATTGCTTAAAGAGAGCTGGCATTAATACAATTGGTGAATTAATCCAAAAGACTGAAGAAGAAATGATGAGAATTCGTAATCTAGGTCGTAAGTCACTAAAAGAAGTTTGCATGAAACTTCATGAAAGAGGATTAAGCTTCAAACATGGTTATGATAGCGATAGTTATTTCAGTGAAGAAAATACAGATGATCTTTTAGAAGATGATGACGACGATTCATTCGATGAATAAATCGACTATTACACAGGAGGAAAAAAATGTCATTAGGTTATCGTAAATTAGGTCGTAACTCTGCTCAAAGAAAAGCTCTTTTAAGAGATTTAATTACAGACCTTATTATAAATGAACAAATCGAAACAACATTGTGTAAAGCTAAAGAATTACAAAAACTTGCTGATAAAATGGTTACATTAGGCAAGAAAGGTGACTTAGCTGCAATTCGTCAAGCTGCAAAAATGATCAGATTTGAAAAAGACGAAGAAAACACATATGCAATTCAAAAGTTATTTAAGGAAATCGCTCCTAAATACAAAGATCGTAACGGTGGATATACAAGAGTGTTAAAAACTATGCCTAGACGTGGAGATAACGCTCCTATGGCTATCATCAGTTTCGTTGAATAATATAAAAGTATAAGTACTTTGTATATTAGAATTAATAGACCTCGAAAGAGGTCTTTTTAATTATTTTAAAAAATAAATAAACGATTTTAACATTCATATATACTCATATACTAAAGTTTTAGAGAAAATTTTAAAAAAATTTTCTTGTAGCGGAATTGAGTAAAAAACTAGAAAACTATTAAAACCGCCACAAAATCTGTGGCGTTTTCCTATGCTTTAGCCATAAATGTGTGATTTCCGCTACAAATGAAAAAACTTGACAATAAAAATATAATATAATATAATCAAAGTAAATATATATTTAATTTTTAAGAAAGGAGTTATATTGTATGAAAAGATTTGGATACTTTACATTAATCATAATTTCTATGTTAATATTAACTATGTTTATATTAACTGGATGTAATGAATGTGAACATGAGTTTAGAGATGGTAAATGTTTACTATGTAATGAAGTTCATGACTGTACGTTTGATGAAGGAAGATGTGAGTGCGGTAAAACAATTGAAGTTGAGTACACTGTAAAGTTTGTTGATTATGATGAATCAGTCATAAAAGAAGAAAAAGTTTTGGAGAACAAAAGCGCTAATGCTCCAGAAAATCCAATAAGAGAGGGATATGATTTTACTGGATGGAGTGAAGACTTTAGTAATGTTACATGTGACTTAACTATTAAAGCATTATATAAAGAACATATTCATGAATATGTTGAAGGTGTATGTAAGTGTAGTGATATTAAAACTTTAGTTATTACGTTTGGTGATAGTAATATAGAGTTAAAGTATGGTGAAAAAGCATTAAAACCAAATGACCTAGATAAAGAAGGGTATACATTTACTGGATGGTACTTAAATAATGAACTTTTCAATTTTGATGCACCTATTTATGAAGATCTATTATTAGAACCTAAATGGGAAATTAATAAATATAAAGTTACATTTATCATTGATGATTTAGGAAATGATGATTCAAAAGTTGAAGTAGATTATGAATATAATCAAGTATTAACAGAACCTAATACTCCAGTGAGAGAAGGATATACTTTTGTAGGTTGGTATAAGGATGATAAATATATAAACTTATATGATTTTAAAGAAAATGTAAAAGATAATATAACTTTATATGCTAAGTTTGAGTTAATAAAACCTAATAAAATCGTAGTTAATCCATCAGTTAAGAATGAAACAATGTATGTTGGATATGAAAAAGAATTAGGAGTTATTATATACCCTACAGATGCTATAAATGAAGTTATATGGGAATTACATTCATCATCTAACTCTAAAGCAATAATAACAGAAAATGGTAAAATTAAGGCTTTAGAGAAAGGAAATATAAAAGTAAGAGCAGTAAGCAAACATTATCCTGATGTAAAATCAGAATATTATACTGTTGAAATACTAAATGAACCTGAACCATTAAGTATTTCTTCCTTAAATGGATATCAAATAGTAATAATGGTACCATATAATTCTTTTGATAATGTCGATCCATTTTTAGATAATTATTCAAATCCTGATCGCTTAGCAAAACAAAAAGCATGGACAGAAGTAGAATCAAAATATAACTGCGATATTGTAGTTAAAGAATCTAGTGCTTCAGCAACTTTTGATCCATACTCAGTAACATTAAAATATGAATATGAAAATGGAAGAGTAGCCTGTGATATTGCATACTTTAGTAACTTTGTGATTTCTGATTTGGCTGATGAGGGAGTAATAAAAGATTTAACTGAGTATTATGATAATTATCATCTTGATTTAATGTCAGTATATGATAAAGATCTTGTAACATATAATAATAAAATATATGCGTCAAATGCAGAGCCATACAAATATTTATATGAATTAGATAATACTAATGGATTGTTCTATAATTATGGATGGCTTAAAGAACTAGGAGTAGAATCTCCAGCAAAACTTTTCAATGAAGGAAAATGGAACTACACAGGTTTTACTAATTGGGTATTAGATGTTCAAGAAAAACTAGGTGAAAATGAATATGTATTAGGTGGGCATCCATATTACTACTATTTGGGAATGACTGCAGCTGCAGATGAAAGTGTTGCAAATATTAAGACTTTAGAAGTTAATATAATTAATGATAGATCAAAAGCAGCCGCATCTTTAATTTATGGCTTAACTGAAAAAGGCGCGGTTAATACAAATGTAACATGGGCTGAATGGAATGATGTTCCAAATTCATTTTTTAAGGCAGATGAAGGTGGCACATTAATGGTACCAGGTTATCAATGGTTTGTTAATAATAATGGTAGATGGCAAGATGATATGTGGGGAGAAGGAATTACTGAATTTGGTTATGTTCCATTCCCTTATCCAGATGATTTGACTAAAGAAGAAACTAGAATTTATAATGATTCACAAATGATATATGTTTATCCTAATGGTCGAAATTATCCAGAAGAAATAGCAAAAGATGCTCAAAAAAATATATGGTACATAATGCAAGAAACATTAAGTTTAACAAAAAAATATATTTCTGAAGATGAAGTAAAAGATTCCTTAAAAGAAGAATTAAATAATAAATATGCTGATAATAATTCAACAGAAGCAGTATTATACTTTTATGATTTACCACTTATACATGAGCCATTAAGAAGATTAAGAGAAGTATCTGGCGCATCTTTATTGAAGGATCCCGCTATTAATACTTTCTATAAAGGAAATGATTACGATGAAGAATTTAAATCAGTTTATGAAGAAATAAAATCTGAGTTTGAATCTTTCTATACAAAATAAAAGACAAAATAAAAGACAAAATAAAAGACAAAATAAAAAAATAGGTCTCAAAAGGACCTATTTTTTAAATCTCAAAACTTGGGAGAAAATTCAATATTGACGATGTGTATTTAAATGTTATAATAATGTATAATGAGACCATTATGGAGGTTAATATTATGGATTTTTCAAAAATTATTATTCAAAGAAGAAAAGATTTAAAACTAACACAAAGAGACCTTGCTGAAAAGTTAAATGTTTCAGACAAAACTGTTTCAAGATGGGAAGTGGGCACGCAGCTTCCTGATACAAGTATAATTCCAGAACTTGCTAAAGCGTTAGAAGTAACAATAGAAGAGTTATATGGAGAAACAAATGCCAAACTACTAAATAATAATCAAATAGATTGGAATCTTATTGGAAGATACAAAGCAAAAATAGTTATATCTTTAGTAATATGTTCACTTTTAGGTTTAACAATACATTTATTACCAATATGGTTATCAGTAGTTTTGTTTGTAATTAGTATATGTTTATTTATATATAGTTTTATTACTTTTAAAAATTTCTATGAAACTAAGTTCTATAATTTAATTTATTATCAAGTAGAATTAAAGTATGTTTCATTATTCATATTAGTATTTGGGTTAAGTATATTTATAAATTCACTGTTAATGCTAACTGCTGCGGTAGATACATTAACATTACTTATTGAATTCTTTATAATATCAATATGTAACTTCTGTATGTTTTTATATCAAACAAACATTAGAAAAAAACAAGGCATAAAAAAACTAAGTAAACTTGAACTAATGCAGATAATAGCACTTATTGTATCTATTGTAATTAATGTGACTTGCGGGTTAATTCAAACCATTGCAATTAAAGATAGTACTGTGTTTAATTTATATAAACTTGGATATTTAGTTAGCGCTATAATAAATATAGTTATACTATATATTCAATATATTTATGTAAGAAAAAATTCTAATAAAGAGTAACGACGTGAAAGGACATAAAAATATGAAAAATAATAAGAACAAAAATAAGACCAAGAAAACTATAATAGAATTAATTATTACTTTTACCATATTGCTAACATTAGTATTATTTCATCATATTAAATTAATAACCGAAGAACCACTAAGAACTCCATTGGGAGAGCTTGTGGAAGTGAATGGAAATAATATGAGCGTTTATATAGAAGGAACTGGAGATAAAACTATTGTATTTTTGTCTGGTTCTGATACTCCATCTCCTATACTTGACTTTAAATCATTATTCTCTTTGCTCACTGATGAATATAGAATTGTAGTTGTTGAAAGATTCGGTTATGGTTTCAGTGATGTTGTGGATAATCCAAGAGATATAGATACAGTATTAAGCGAAACTAGAGCAGCTTTAGCTTTAGTAGATATAGAGGGACCATATGTTTTATGTCCTCATTCTATGTCAGGACTTGAAGCATTATACTGGGCACAAAAGTATCCAAATGAAGTTGAAGCTATAATTGGATTAGATATGGCTGTACCAGCAGCATATGAAAACTTCAAAAATAATGTGTTTATGAATGTAGTTAGTCAATTTAATGCGAAGGTAGGTATAATTAGGTTATTACCTTTGCTAAATGAACTAGATTGTGTAAAATACGGAACTCTTACAGAGAAAGAAAAAGAAATTGTTCATGCATTACTATATAAAAATTTTAGTAATAGAACAATTATGAATGAACTAAAGTATGTTAGTGAGAACGCAAAGATTGTTGAAGCAGGAGAAATTCCAAGTGTTCCAATGCTATTATTTATTTCAAGCGATACCTCAACAATAAAACTTACAGATGCTACTTTGATGTATGCAAATGCTTTAGATCAAGTAAAAGTCGTTCGACTAGACTGTCCACACTATGTCCACGATTACGAGTATAATATAATTAGTAAAGAAATAAAAAACTATCTGAAAAATTTAACAGGAACAATTAAATAAATTATAATAAATAAAAATTTAAATAATTAAGAGTTCTAAAAATATGCAAAAATGAACACAAACACACTCCAATTTTATGCATAATATTATTGACAACGACACTAATTTTATGTATAATAAAATAAAAGAGGTGATTAACTTATGCTAAAAAGAAAGATGTATGATAAATTGTTAGAATGGAAAAAACAAAGAAGAGAAGAACAGTTTAAAAAATGTCTTTTAATAAAAGGAGCTCGTCAAGTTGGTAAATCATATATTATAAAAGAATTTGGAATGAATGAATATGAATCATTTATATATATAGATTTCTTTAAACAACCAGAGTTAAAAGCTATATTTGATGGTGATTTAAGTTCTGTAGAGATTTTAAAAAGAATATCTGCTTATATAAAAGATTTTAAATTAATTGAAGGGAATACTTTGATATTTTTAGATGAAATACAAAGATGTGGTAACGCAAGAACATCAATTAAATTCTTAGCTGAAGATATGAGGTTTGATGTAATCACATCAGGATCTTTAATGGGCCTTACTTATGGTGAAGATGATGATGAATCTGTGGAGATTCCTGAGTTAGTACCAGTAGGGTATGAAACTCAAATTAAGATGTATTCATTAGATTTTGAGGAATTTCTTTGGGCAAATGGATATGATTGTAATGCCATAAACATATTAAAAGATTATTTTGAAAGAGGAGAGCAAATCCCTGAAGTAATACATAAAAAATATATTGAATTATTTAGGGAATTTATTGTTGTTGGGGGAATGCCTGAAGTTGTTAATGATTTCATATTACACAAAAATTTTTCAAGGGTCGATAAAATTCAAAATGATATATTAGCTGAATACAAAGATGATATTTCAAAACATGCAAAGGGTAAAGAAAAACAATTAGTAAGAATGTGTTATGATGCTATACCTAAACAACTTGTAAAGGAGTTAAAGAAATTTCAGTATTCAACAGTTGAAAAAGGACAAACTCGAAGAAAGTTTGGTGGCAGTATACAATGGTTGAAAGATTCTGAAATTGTAAATGCATGTTATAATGTTCATCAACCATATTTGCCATTAATGGCAAATGCTTATGATGATCAATTCAAATTATACATAAATGATACTGGGTTATTATGCGCTATGTATGGGTTTGAAACAAAATTAGCAGTATTAAATGATAGTATTAAGGGCAACGCTAAAGGCGGAATATATGAAAATGTAATTTCTGAATGTTTGATTAAACGAGGGTATAATTTATATTATTATAAGCCAGATAATGATCATGAAATAGAGTTTTTAATAGAAAAGAATGGGAAAGTAATTCCCGTCGAAGTAAAAGCTAGCAATTCCTCAACAATATCTTTGAATAATTATATTGATGATTATAACCCAGATATTGCATATAAACTAATTAATGGGAGAAATGGAAAAGTTGGAGTAAAACAAACAATACCTCATTATATGATTTTATTTATATAAATTTTGAACTAATCTAAGAAATTAAATATTGGCTAGCATAGAATAAAATATTGAAAATAAGTAAAATATATAGTATAATAGTAATTAGAGGTGAATCTATATGCTTAAAATATTTTTTGGAAATATGGATGATGTAGTGTTTAATACAAGCATTTATTTTAATAATACATATAATCAAAAATGGATAGTAAGTAGCTTTGGTAAAAAGATTATTAAAGAAATAGATAAATCAGATGTAATAAGTGAAAATTTAATTGATAGTCCATTTTTAGGACCGATTTCTCCTGAAAAATTATCTGGTGGCGTAAAGACTTTATTATTAATGAAAAATGATAAAAATAAAATATTTAATGCTACAACGTGTGGAGACAACTGTGCAAAATTTATCTTGGAAATTGCTGAAAAAAAAGATTTAACAATTAATTTACGATATATTATGAATTTTGGTGATTTTAAAAATCCTATATTAATTTTAAATACTAATAAGTTAGTGAATAATATGGATGAACTTATATTAGAAGCCCATGAATTTGTTTAGGAGTAAACTATGAAAGGGAAGTATAGTATAAAAGTATCTAATAAACGTATATCTTTTGAGTTGATTGTTGAAAGAAATATAACTATTATTCGTGGAAATAGTGGCACAGGAAAATCGACTCTTATCAATATGATAAATGATTATAATCGTGAAGGTAAAAGTAGTGGAGTTGAAATAAAATGTAAAGTTCCTTGTGAAGTAATAGAAGGAAAAAACTGGATGAAAGAGTTAATCAATATTGATAATAGTATAGTTTTTTGTGATGAAGGGAATTCATTTTTGAATAGTGTGGATTTTGCAAATGCTGTTAAAAATGCAAATAATTATTTTGTATTAATAACTAGAGACAATCTAATTAATCTACCATATAGTATAAATTCTATACTTGAATTTCAAAGTTCATTTACAAAAACTAAAACAAAAAATATTGCTGTTAATAAATACAAAACTGGTTTAATAAATGAAATTCATTTAAATAATTATAATAATATAATTACTGAAGATTCATCTTCTGGGTTTGAATATTTTAATAAACTAGCCAATGAATACAAAATTAATTGTTATTCATCTAGTGGCAATTCTAATATTATAAAAGCAATCAATAAAGATCAAAAAAATATTATAGTTGTTGATGGGGCAGCGTTTGGTTCATTTATTAATCCGTTATATTCATATATTGGGGAAACAGGCGAAACAATTATCTATGCTCCAGAGTCATTTGAATGGATAATTTTAAATAGTGGAGTTGTAAATACATTTGGAAATAGTGATAAAATTAAACACCCATATAACTATATTGATAGTCAAAAATACTTTAGTTGTGAAAGATATTTTACAGATTTGTTAATAAACTTAACTAAGAATACTGTTCTAACGTATAAGAAAGAAAAATTAAATGATGCATATTTAACAGAAAAAAACTATTTAAAAATTAAAAAAGTAATAATTAATAAACATGAAGAATAATTATTAAATTAGTCTTTATTAAATTAGACTTGAAAGATTTATAAAAAAGTAGTATAATATATTGTAATACGTTGATATTGGAGTAGTAAATATATTTTCTATTTATAGAGAGTCTATGTTTGGTGCAAATAGATATTAGAGATATATTGAATTCACTAGTGGAGTGGCTTTAATAGAGTCCGTTACCTAGCGTTAATAGGAATGAAGTGCACATATGTACTATAATTATATTTTAGTATGATGTGAATTAAGGTGGTACCGCGGAAGTACGCTTTATGTAATCTCTATATTTTAGAGATGCAAAGTTAGATTTTTCGTCCTTAAGATTTTATGTCTTAAGGATTTTTTATATTTTATGGAGGAGAAATTATGTTACAAAAGATTAACGAATTACAAGAAGTAGCTCTTGTGAAGATCAAAGAATGTAAAAATGTTAATGAACTTAATGAAACTAAAGCTGAGTTTCTAGGAAAGAAAAGTCCTGTTCAAGAAATTATGAGCAAGATGAGAGAATTTTCTGTTGAAGAAAAGAAAGAAATTGGTAAACGAGTTAATGAATTTAAAGTTTTAGTTGAAGAAGAAGTTCAAAAACGTCTTGCGCAAATTAAAGATGAAGAAGTAATGAAGAAACTTCAAAGTGAAGAAATTGATGTTACATTACCTGGTAAAGAAACATTAATAGGTTATGAACATGTATTAAACAAAACAATTGAAGAATTTGAAGATATCTTCTTAGCAATGGGTTATAAGATTGCTGAAGGACCAGAAGTTGAAGATGATCATTTCAACTTTGAAATGATGAACTTACCTAAAGGTCATCCTGCACGTGATATGCAAGATACATTCTATATCACACAAAATAAATTATTACGTACACATACTTCTCCAATGCAAGCTCGTGAGATGTTAAAAGCTAATGGTAAACCTTTAAAGATTGTTTGCCCTGGTAAAGTATATCGTCGTGATAATGATGATGCAACACATTCTCATCAATTCATGCAAGCAGAATGTTTAGTAGTAGATAAAGGCATTACAATGTCTGATTTAAAAGGTACATTAACAACAATGTTTGAAAAGATATTAGGTCCTAATACAAAGGTAAGATTTAGACCTTCTTACTTCCCATTCACTGAACCAAGTGTAGAAGTAGATGTTACTTGCTTCAAGTGTGGAGGTAAAGGATGTCCATTATGTAAAGGTAATGGTTGGATTGAAGTATTAGGTGCTGGTATGGTTCATCCTAATGTATTACGTATGGGTGGATATGATCCTGAAGAATACCAAGGCTTTGCATTTGGTGTTGGTATTGAAAGAATTACTATGCTTAGACATGGTATCGATGATATTAGAAACTTCTATATCAATGATCCACGTTTCTTAAAGCAATTCTAGGAGGCTATTATGAAAGTAAAATTAGATTGGTTAAATGAATTAGTAGATATTAGTGGTTTAACTACTGAAGAAATAGTAAATAAATTAAGTTTATACTCAACTGAAATTGAAGGTGTTGAAAAAGTATTATTTGGAACTAACTTAGTAATAGGTCATGTATTAACATGTGTAGATCATCCAGATAGTGATCACTTACATGTATGTACTGTAGATGTTGGAGAAGAAGTATTACAAATCGTATGTGGTGCTCCTAACATTAAAGCTGGTATGTATGTTATTGTTGCTAAAGTTGGTGCTGAACTTCCTGGTGACTTTAAAATTAAGAAATCTAAGATTCGTGGTATTGAATCATTTGGCATGATTTGTTCATTACAAGAATTAGGTTTAGAAAAGAAGTATGTTCCAGAAGAATATGCTGAAGGTATTTACTACTTTGTGAAAGATGTAAAACCTGGAGACAATCCTTTAGAAAAGTTATACTTCAATGATGATGTATTAGAACTAGGACTTACTCCTAATAGAGCTGACCTTTTAAGTATGTTAGGTGTAGCATATGAAGTAAGTGCAGTATTTGAACGTGAAATGAAAGCTTTAGAATATAGCTATACAGAAGATGGAGAAGACAATAATGTCAATTTAAGACTTGATACTGAAAAATGTTCTTTATACTATGCTAAAGTTATCAAAGACATTAAGATTAAGAAATCTCCAGACTGGCTAATTTCGCGTCTAATCGCTTTTGGAATCAGACCGATTAATAACGCAGTTGACATCACAAACTACATTCTAGCTTTATTTGGGCAGCCATTACACGCATTTGACTACAATAAGTTAGGAAATACAATTGTTGTAAGAAATGCATACGATAAAGAAGAAATGATAACACTAGATAACAACAAACGAGTATTAGAAACTACTGATATCGTTATTACAGATGGTGTAAAACCAGTAGCTGTTGCTGGGGTAATGGGTGGCTTAGGAACATCAGTTGATGAAAACACTAAAGACATCTTAATCGAAGCCGCAATCTTTGATCCTCAATCAATTAGAGACACTTATAAGAGATTAGACTTAAGAAGTGAAGCAGCTATTAGATACGAAAAAGGAATCGATCCATTAAGAACAAAACTTGCTTTAGACTATACTTGTTATTTATATCAAACATTATGCGAAGCTAAAATCTCTAAAGGCGTAACTGTTTGTAAAAATAGTGAATCAGCTGAAAAACAAATTCAAATTACACCAGAATATATTTCTAAATACTTAGGTGTAGAAATCTCAAAAGAAGAAATCATTAATATCGTAAAAAGATTAAAATTTGAAATAAGTGATGACTTAGTAATAACAGTTCCAACAAGAAGAACTGATATCTCTATTAAAGCCGATATGGTTGAAGAAATTGGTAGAATCTATGGTTATGAAAAATTACCATTAACATTACCAAAGAGCTCTTTAGCAGGAGAACTTACTAAAGCACAAAAGAATAGAAAAGCATTGCGTAAATCATTAATCACATTAGGCTTAACTGAATCAGTTAACTTATCACTAAGAGAAAACAATAATGAATTTACATATCTATTTGATAAAGATGCAGAAGACATTAAATTATTAATGCCAATTAGTAATGAAAGAAATGTCTTAAGAAGAAACTTAGTACCAAGCTTATTAGAAAACGTATCTTATGTATTCAATAGAAAGCAAAAGAACGTTGCATTCTTCGAAGTAGGTAAAGTATACTATCAAGTAAATGAAGAATATGTTGAAGAAGAACACTTAGCAATCGCAATGTCAGGTCTTCTATCATCAACTCTATGGCAAGGCAAAGTTGAAGCAGTTGACTTCTTCACATTAAAAGGTGTATTAAATACAGCATTACAAGCAATTGGTGTTGAAGCTAAATACGAAAAAATTGATGTTACAATGGAAGAAATGCATCCATTAAGAACAGCAAAGATTTCATACAACAATAAAGTTGTAGGTTTCATTGGAATGTTACACCCAAAATATGCACAAGCTAATAGCTTACAAAACGTATATGTTGCTGAAGTAAACATTCATGAATTAATTAGAGAAGAAAAAGCAATCAAACACTATGTACCAGTATCTAAAGTACCATCTGTAGAACGTGACTTAGCAATCGTAGTTAAGAAAGATGTATTCAGTGGTGATATCGTTAATACTATTTATAGTGTAGATAAAAAGTTAATTAGTGATGTTAAGATCTTTGACTTGTATGTAGGGGACAAGATTAATGAAGATGAAAAATCTTTAGCATTCAAGATTGTATTCACATCAAATGAAACATTAACTGATGAAGTTATCAATAGTAAAGTTAATAAAATCTTAAAACTAATTGAAAAGAATCATAATGGTGTTTTAAGAGCATAATAAACATAAGATAAAATAGGAAGTATTACAAATAATAAAAAAATGTTAGATGTAAATACTTCCCTTTTAATTTAAAAAGTTATATTATAATATATAGGTGATATATATGGGAACAATAATTGATTACGTCAAGTGGCGTGGAGATTTAACTTTTGATGAATCTGATGTAAATGATATAGATTTATTTGCATTATCAATAATCTGTATATTAGATTTTGAAGATTCAATAACAAAAGAAGAAATGACAATAGGAGATTTATCTGAAAAATACTTAGAGAAAAATTCAGATAAATCATTAGGTCTAATAATACCAGACGATATAAAAGACTTATTAGATATAATGAGCAAATCCAATCGCTTTAAAAACATAAATCTGTTTGACTATGTAGAAATAAAAGATCTAGACAGACAAATGCAGTTTTCAGCATGTACATTTAAACTAAAAGAAGATTTGTACTTCCTTGGATTTAGTGGAACAGATGATAGCATAATAGGTTGGAAAGAAAACCTAAACCTACTTTATATGGACTTTGTACCTGCACAAGAAGAAGCAATAAAATATGTAAAAAATGCTTTATCAAAATATAGTGGAACATTTATGTGTGGGGGACACTCAAAAGGCGGAAACAAAGCAATTGTTGGGTCAGCGTTTGGGGGAGATGAAAGAATAACAAGAATTGTTACATATGATTCTCCTGGAGTAAGTGATTACATAGCAAACTCATTAGAATATAATAAAGTGCTATATAAAATATACACATACATTCCAAACTTTTCAATCATCGGAAGACTACTTAATCATAAAGAACATTACAAAGTAATAAGTTGTGATGCAAAAGGTTTAGCACAACATGACCCAATGATATGGCATATTGAAGGAAAAGACTTTATATATCTAGATAGGCTTACAGAAGGAGCAATAAAAATAGATAATAAGATAACAGATATAATAGATCAAATGGAATATGATGAAAAAGTAGGATTCTGCGAAACATGTTATAAATTACTATCCACATCCAATTCATTATATCTAAAAGAACTAGAAGGAAAATCAGTAAACATTCTAACAAGTTATTTTAAACTTCCAAAAGAATATAAGAAATATCTATACAAACCAGTAATGGGATTAATGAAAGAAAAAGAGTTCCAAAAGCTATTGCTAGGTGCACTTGGAGAATACCGAGCAATAAAGAAAAGAACTCAACCAAAGAACAAAAAAGACTCAAACTAAGTAACTCTGAACAAGGGTTACTTTTTTCTAAACCAAAAACTCCCTTGAAAAAGTTGTAAAATTATATTGAAACTCCCTTGAAAAAGTTGTAAATAAAAAACTATACCAATTGGTATAGTCTAAATAAGTTGTTTTAAAATAAGTCAGCATGAGTATCAGTTCTAAAAAGGAATAACTCAAGTTCAGAATTATTGATTCTATAAATAAGAAGCCAATCTGGTTCAATATGACATTCTCTGAAATCTTTATATTTACCAGTTAGACTATGATCTCTATATTTAGCTTCAAGTTTTTGAACAGTAGCTAATGCATAAACTACTGTGTTTAATAGATTTAAATCTAATCCTCTTTTAATTGCTAGTTTTAAATCTTTCTTAAAATTATTTGAAGCAACTATTTTAAGCATCTTTTACCTCGTTTAAAAGTTCTTCGAAAGAATTATATCTCTTATATTTTTCAGGATGTTTAAGCATTAGTTCATATTCATCTAATGCGGCACGAGTTTCGGCATTTGGAGTTCGTTTTATTTCAAATGGAATACCATCGTTATTTACAGCACTTTTTAAAAACATTGTTATAGCAGAAGTCATAGTAAGACCTAAATCTTCAAATAGTTCTTCAGCTTGTTTCTTTAATTCGATACTAACTCGTACATTAATATTAGTAGTATTCATAATATAAACCTCCATATATAATATTATTATATATTATTACAATTTATATGTCAAAAAATATTAAATC